>RFHC01000145.1 GCA_003696505.1 Deltaproteobacteria bacterium | reverse complement strand
CGACGACGATTTTCGACGGGTCCGGACCTTCCTCTTCCGTGAATGAGCGCATTCCCGGCAGCGATAAGAGGAGGAGGAGAGCCCCGATGACGGCGAGAATGGGGTCCGACGGCACGAGATACCAGAGGAAAACAGCCGGCAGAGTCCCCACAGTGCCGGGGACAACAGGGAAATAACCTGTGCCGAAACCAGAAGCAACGAATCGAGAGGCCGCAAGGGTGAAACCTCTCTTTGTTTTCTTCCCGCCGGTCATCGCTATATACTAAACAGGAGATAACGCCTCTTAGCAACGGTCTTGTTGACTTTTAAAGTTTTTGAAAAATAGAATAAATCTCAAGAATCGGATAGATGCTGGGGGAAATTTGGCCGAGATTCAGGACGAAAGAGCAGACAGGCTAACAAACGCCATTTCAGAGCTCGCGAAAGCCCTGAAAGCAGTAAATTTTTACCCTGAAGGGCATCCATCCCTGAAAAAGATTCTCACCACGACCGTCCGGGCATTCGAAGCTATCCCCGTCCCCGAAGAGGGACTCGAGGTGGAGGTCACCCGGGAGGGACTTTCCGCTTTCGGGAAGACGGTCCCGGAGAAACACCTTGCCATCTCAGACCTGAGAAACGCCCTCTTCCTCAGGAGGACGCAGAAACTCATTTTCCTTCAGGGAATGGTTGAGGACGAGCTTGAGGAATTCCTGAAGTGCATCTCCCTCGACCCGAAGGACATCCTTAAGGAAGGCGGGCTCGAAGACATCCTCGCCTCCCGGCGAATCACCCACATCTGGGTAAACCGGGTCGATTACGAAAAGATTACGGAGAAACTGAAGGAAGAAAAAGAGGAAGAGATGGAGACGGAAGGCGACCTCCTCCTTCTCGACGATTCCCTCGACCTGGCCGATGAACTGGGCCAGGGAGAAGAGATGAACCCTCTTGACCTGCTTCCCCAGGTCTCCCCGGACGAGGAAGACATCAACCTCCTCATAGAAACGCTGGCGAGGACCACTTCCCCATCGTCATACCGGGACCTCCTCCTCAGGTCCACGAGAATCATCAAGGAGATGATGCCGGCCGAGAGGCTGGAATACACGGAGAGGATATACCGGGTCTTTACCCGGCACGTGGAATACCCCCCTGAGGGAGACGAGGAAATCCGGAAACTGGCACGAACTGGAATCAAAGAACTGGGGGACGACGACGTGGTGGCTCACTACGTCAAAAAGTTCCGGAGCCGCTCTATCCAGGAGAGGGGAGACGCGGAAATCGTCCTCGGCGTCCTCGGAGAGAAATCGGTGAGGCCTCTCCTCGACGCCCTGACGGAGGAAGGAGACCTGGTCACCCGCCGCGCCATCGTCGATCTGGTCATCAAAATCGGAGAGAAGGCAATCCCCGACATCATCGCCTATCTCGAGGATTCACGCTGGTTCGTAGTGCGCAACATGCTCACCATTCTCGGTTCCATGAACAACCCGGACGTTGCCCCCTACGTGGTGAACTGCCTCTCCCACGAGGACCCGCGCGTTCAGAAGGAAGCGATAAAGGCTCTTTCGAAAATTCCAGGGCCGCTCGCCATAAAGACCCTGGGGGAGTACTGCTTTCACGAGAACGAGGACCTTGCCTGCCTGGCCATCACAGCCCTCGCCTCGAAAAGGGAGGAGAAAGCGGTGGAAATCCTCCACGAGCGATTCCTCACGAAGAAATTCCTCTTCCCCGACGCCAGACCAACGAGGGAGATTATCGAAGCGCTGAGAGCGATTGGGACGGACGGAGCCCTGGAAGTCCTCCGGCGAATTGCCCTCTATCGAAGCATCATCACCCCGAAGAGGGTGAAGGACTTCAAGGTCCACGCCGTTGAAACGATAGGAAAGTTCCGCTCTCAAAGGGCGCTTGAAATTATTGAAGAATTGTCGAAAAGTTCCGATGGAGTTGTGAGAGAGGCAGCGCTGAGAATCCTGAAGAGGAAGAGAGCAGCCAGTGGATAGACTTGAACTGGAAGAGAGAATCATCGAGATAGCCCGCTCTTTCGGCGCCAGTCTGAAGAGCCTGGGGCTTTACCCTGCCCACCACCCGATAATCAAGAAAGCTCTCTCCCGCTCATTCGACCTCCTCTCCTCCATTCTCCAGATGAAGGGCGACCTGGCCCTCGCAATTGCCGATGAGACCCTCGTCTTCGAGGGGACGCCCATCTTTCAGCTCTCCTCTTCTGAAGAACTCTTCGTGAAAACCCTCACCGACGAAGGGATAGAAGGCCTCGTTTTCCACCAGGGGTTGACGGAGGAGGAGCTGGTCACCTTCATCGACACGATTCACCAGATGAGGGGAAAGGGACTCACGGGCGACGAGATTCAGGACATGCTCGCGCAGAACGGCGTCGTCCACGTGACGGTGGTGACTCCGGAGAAGGTAGAAGAAGACGAGGACCTCTCGAAAGCGAAGGAAATCTACGAAAACGCCCTCTCCGTCGTCATCAACGTCATGAAGGACATCCGCCTGGGGAAGATTCCCTCAGGAAAGGAAGCCCGGAAAGTCGTTCACGACATGTCGTCGATGCTCCGGAAGAACAGGGACGCCATGCTGGCCCTGACGATGCTGAAAAACTACGACGAATACACGTACAACCACTCGGTCAACGTGGCCGTCATATCCCTCTCCATCGCCGAATCGCTCTCCATCCCTGAGACGGAAAAGATTGACCTGGGAATCGCCGCCCTCCTGCACGACGTGGGGAAGACCCAGGTGGCTCTGGACCTCATCAGAAAACCGGGGGCGCTCACCCTCGAGGAGTTCGAGGAAATAAAGAAGCATCCGGACGAAGGGTACCGGATTCTCTCGAACATGGAATACATCGACCACGTCTCGGCGAAAATCGTCCGGGAGCACCACATGGGCTACGACCTCTCGGGATATCCAAAACCGGAACCGGGATACCGGATGGAACCCTTAAGCCCCATCGTAAGCGTCTCTGACTGCTACGACGCCCTGACGACGCTCCGGACGTATCAGAAGCCCCGGACCCCTCGAGAGGCCCTGGAGCTCATGACAAAGATGGCGGGGAAATCACTTGACCCCGCCATGGTGAAGGTGCTCATCAAAACGCTGGGTATCTATCCGATAGGGACGATGGTCCGCCTCGACACGGGGGAAGTCGCCGTCGTGTCAGCTCAGAATCCGGAAGATTCGACCAGGCCGAAAGTCATCATTCTCCTCGACTCGCAGGGGAAACAGCTGGAATTCCCCATCCATTTCGACCTGACCGAGAAAGACCCGAAGACGGGGAAGTTCGTGAAGACCATTCTGACCACAGTGAACCCCCTGCTGGAAAACACCGACCCGTCACGCTCCGTCGCCTGAGGATATGCTCCCCAGGTAGAGAGCCACCATTTTCCGCACAGTCGCGTTCGGGGAGGAAGCGAGAGGCGCAACCTTCGGAAGTGCCTCCGGGGACCCGGTCTTTGCCAGCGCCTCGAGGGCGTTGACCTGGACGTCCACGTCGGGATTATCCACGAACCGCACGAGAATGGGAACAACTTCCTTCCTCTTTGAATTACCCAGGACGGCGAGCATGTTGGCGAGAACGATTCCCTTTTCTCTCTGTATCCTCCCCGCTATGGCCTTGAGGACCTCTGGCAGGGGATATTCCTTCAGTATCCGCGCCGCAGCTCCCCTCACCTCTTCCGACGGGTCGTCGAGAGCCTTCAGGAGGAGTTTCATCCCCTCGTCTCCCCCTATCTCCTCGGCCGCGTAGACGACCCGCATCCTCTCCTCGACGCTCCCGGATGAGAGCGTCCCGAGAAAGGACGAGAACTTCTTCCTGGCTTCGTAGCGGTTGAGCGCCCTCGAGGCCTCATCCCGCACCTCTTCCACCTCGTCTTTCAAAAGCGCGTTGAGCAGGGTCTCAATCTGGCTCATTGAGAACCTCCTTGAGAGAGGAATTCAACAGCCGAGGGGATACCACGCATTCCCCTGGCGTCTCTGACAGCAGAGTCAATGGCTTCCCCCAGCAGCCTTTCCACGAGGGAAATCGCTCTGTTTGCCGGGACGGGCCTGCCCCTCTTTCCGGTGGCGACGGCAACGACGACGTCTCCGTCGTAAACCGTCCCGTAAGGCCGAATCCGGCCGGCGAGGAAGTTGTTCGCCTGCACGCAGAAGTAGTGAAGTTCCCGGTGGGAGAGGACGCCATCCGTCGCGATAAGGGTGAGGGTGGTGCTGTCCCCTCCCCGGAAGGGACGCCTGTCGGCACCCCGGGAAAAAAGTTCCATCGTTCTCTCAAACTGCCCCTCGCCCCTTATCCCGGCGATGACCTCTCCATTTCTGTCAACTACCTCGCCGAAAGAGTTGAGGACAACGAAAACACCCAGGGATACTCCCTCCACCTCCTCCTCAGCACCGCCTGCCGAGGTCTTCGTCGCTCTCTCAACGCCGAGAAGTTTCCCGACAGTGGCACCTGCGCCTGCCCCGGGGTACCCTTCCGGGTCTCCGGAGAAAGCCCTCTCCAGGGCCCGGAGTCCCAGACTGCCGTAATCGACCTCTCTCCCGCCTCCCAGGCCCAGGTCGTATATGACGGCCGACGGGACCACGGGGACTACGCCGTGGTCCGTGGAAAGGCCAATTCCCCTCTCCGCGAGGGCGAGGACAACGGACTGTGCCGCGCTGTGCCCGAAGACTGAACCGCCGGCAAAGACGACGCCGTGAATTTCGTCGACGGAGTGCGTGAGCGAAAGGGAGTCGAACTGGCGCGTGCCGGCGGCAAACCCCCTCACCTCGGCTGATGCGACCGCGCCGTCGGGAAAGAGGAAAACCGAAACTCCCGTCCCTCCATCCGGAGTGACGGCGTGACCGGCAAGGATTCCCTCTGTGCGTTCAAAGACTCCCATCAGGACTCCGCTTTTCTCCTATGATTTCCGCTTTCCAGGAAAAAAGTCAATAAAAGGAGGATTATCTCCGACGCCTCCACCGCCTTCTCTGGTAGCGGTTGACGGCGTTGATGTGTTCCCGGAGAGTCCGGGAGAAGTAGTGTGTCCCGTTGTTCCGGGAGACGAAGTAGAGATAGTCCGTGTCTGCAGGATACAGGGCCGCCCGAATCGATTTCTCGCCGGGGTTAGAAATCGGGCCCGGCGGAAGGCCCTTGATGACGTAAGTGTTGAAGGGGTTTGGAGTCCTCAGGTCCTCCCTCGTGAGTTTCCCGTCCCATTTTTTCAGGCCGTAAATGACGGTCGGGTCCATCTGGAGGCGCATCCCCTTTTTGAGACGCCGGTAAATGATGGAAGCGATAATCGGCTTTTCCGAATCAACGGACGTCTCCTTTTCCACAATCGAGGCCACGGTGATGACCTGGTCGAGGGTGAGCCCCATCTCTCTCGCCCGCTCCTCCATCTCCGGCGTTACCACCTCCCTGAACCTTTCCACCATGACCCGGAGAATGGCCTCCTCCCCCATTCCCTTGACGAAGACGTACGTGTCGGGGAAGAGGTATCCTTCCAGAGACCGGGAATCGATTCCGAATTTCCTCGCCACCTCTCGAGAGGTGGCGAGGGAGAGGAATCTCTCCCTGTCGACGAGCCCCATGTCGGCGAGCCTTTCCGCAATCTCGTAGACGTTGGCCCCCTCGGGGATGAGGACGTAATACTTTCTCACGTCGCCCCGAACGAGTTTGGAAAGGACATGCACCGGGCGGGATGGAGCGGGGAAGAGGTACTCCCCTGCCTGTATCTTTTTCGTGCTCCCCGTGACGAAACCGAGGAAAGCGAAAAAGTGCTCGGAAGAAATGACACCCTCCCGGGCGAGTTTCTTCACCACGTCCCGGAAAGGCTCCCCTTTCTCGACGACCACCTGTTTCGGCTCCCATCCCTCGAAGGGAGGCGTCGTGTAGAGGTATCGGATGAAGAGAACGCAGTAAATCGTCACCGCCAGCCCGCAGGCGACGACGAACACTTCCAGCGCCCTGAGGAGAGACCTCCTGACTGCCCGGTCAACCTTCATCTCTCCCGGGAGAATCGAGGTAGCTCTGCAGGATAACCGCCGCTGCAATTTTGTCGATCACCTCCCGCCTCTTTCTCCTTTTCACGTTGTCCCGAAGCATCTCTCTTTCAGCGAGCCTCGTGCTCAGCCTCTCGTCCCATTCCGTGACGACGAGGCCGGGAAAACGCTTTCTCACCCTCTCGATAAAGTCTCTCGCTTTCCTGGCGCTTTCGCCCTCGCTCCCCGACAGCTTGAGAGGGAGGCCGACGACCACCTTTCCCACGCCGTATTCGTCGATTATCGATGAAATCTTTTCGAGGAGCGCTTCTTCGTCTTCAGCCGGGAGGACGGCGTGAGGCTGGGCAATCGTCCCTGTCGGGTCGGACAGGGCAACGCCGACGCGCCTCGACCCGAGGTCGAGACAGAGTATTCGAGAAGGTTTTTTCGCCATAATTATTAATTTAAGGTATGGTCGGGAAACGGGTCAACGAGGGGGAATTATAATGTAGTGTAATATATCTCCTATTCCTCCGTCTCCAGGTCTTCCAGGCGAATTCTGGGAAGGCCCTCCTCAACCTCCTCGGCGGAGAGCCTCTCCTCTTTCTCAATCATCTCCTTGCAGTCGACGCAGTATTTCGCAAAGGGCATCACCTTGAGGCGACCCTTCGGAATCTTCGCGCCGCACTCCTCGCAGATTCCGTACGTGCCCTCCTCAATCCTCTCGAGGGCATCCTCGATGAGGCGGAGTTTTTCCTTCTCCCTCCGGGAAAGGAGGAGTTCAAATTCCCTGCTCCTCTCCTGGAAGGTCGTGTCCAGTTCGTCACCCACTTCTTCGTTTATGCTCTTGCTCGTCTCCTTGAGGCGGCGGGATATGTCCCTTATCAGCTCATCCCTCATTTTTATGAGAACGTCCTTCATCGTCTTCATCCCGGTCTTCCTCCAATCTGGTTTCTGAAATTTCAGAAAATATATCCGTTCTCCTGAAAAAGTCAATCTCTTTTTCTCTCCTCGAAGAGCTCCCCCTCCAGGTCGTAGTGGTCGAACCCGGTCACCCTCACCGCCACGACTTCACCTTCTCCGAGTGGCCTCCGCGAGTTGACCCGGACGACGCCGTCCACCTCCGGCGCCTGGCCGGAGAAGCGCCCCACTCCCCCCTCACTGTTCCCTTCCTCCACGAGCACGTCAACGATGCGGCCGAGGAATTCCCTGTTCTTCTCGAGGGATATCTCTGCCTGGAGGGTCATCACCTCTTCGAGCCTCTCCCGGGCGGCTTCTCTCGGGACCTGCCCCTCCATCTCGAAAGCGGCAGTCCCCTCCTCGCGGGAGTAGACGAATCCTCCGAGTCGGTCGAAGCGGACCTCCCGGATGAATTCCAGGAGCTCTTCCACGTCTCTCTCCTCTTCCCCCGGGAATCCGAGGAGCACCGTCGTTCGGAGGACGACCCCCGGAATCTCTCGCCTCACCATCGACACCAGTTCCCGCAGGTCATCCTTCGTGTACCCCCTTCCCATCCTTTCGAGAACTCTGTCAGAAGCGTGCTGAATCGGTATGTCCGCATAAGGCACGACCTGGGGGACCTCTCTCATCGCCGCGACGAGCTCGTCCGTGACGCGCCTCGGGTGGAGGTAGAGGAGACGAATCCAGAGGTCATCGGGAGCCCGACGGGAGAGCCTCCACAGAAGTTCCGGGAGGGACAGAGGGGGAGAGAGGTCTCTTCCGTAGACAGTGATGTCCTGCCCCACTATGTTGACCTCGCGCACGCCCCGGGAAACAAGCCTGTCGAATTCCCTTTCCACAGATTCGGGAAGACGGCTCTTCACATCCCCCCTGATGAGGGGAATGGTGCAGTAGGTGCACCTGTTGGAGCATCCCTCTGTTATTTTTAGATACGTCCAGGGTGAACTCACGAGAGATGCTCTCTCCTGATAGAGAAGTTCCAGGTCCCCGCAGGGGTCAGAGAGGCCTTTCCCCTCATCACCCAGGACCTCCACGAGGAGAGAATCGATGGAGGAAATCTCGGCGAGGCCGAAAAACCTGTCCACTTCGGGAATTTCCCGCCTGAGTTCCTCCATGTACCTCTGAGAGAGGCATCCCCCCACGAGGACTTTCCCCACGAGCCCCTCCTCCTTGAGGCGGACGACCCGGAATATCTCCTCAAGGGACTCCTCCTTCGCCTCCTGGATGAACCCGCAGGTGTTGACGACGACGGCGTCCACCGGAAATGAGTCGGTCAGGACCACTCCCCTCCCCGCCAGTCGGGCCATCATCACCTCAGAATCGACCATGTTCTTCGCGCACCCCAGGTTGACGAAGGCAACCCTCGGGGGCTTCGCGCCCTTCATACAGCCTCTCCCTTCCTATTTCCGGATTCGAAAAAGAACCTCTGGTATCGGAACGTTCTTCTCCACGTCAAAGAAACGGACCCGGTTGGTCAATCCTGCAGGGGAGTAAACGGACACCTCCTCAACGACTCTGGCACGGGGGTCCCACAGGACGACCACTTTTTTCGCCGCCCTCTCCATCTCTCCTCGGGGAATAAGTTCGAGTTCAACCCGTCCCGAGTCATCGATTTTATCACGCCCCGCCATCATGAGATCGGAGAGTTTTCCCCTGCCGCCGAGGAGGACCTCGAAGAGGCGCGTGGCCTCGGCAGGAACCCTCGTCTCCCTGAATTCTCCCTCCTTCCCCTCCCGGAAGTAGACCTTATCACCCAATATCAGGTAGGCCTGGGGCGTGGGCGACTCGTAATCCCAGAGCGACCCCTCTGACCGGGAAACGTAAACATGCCCGGTCGCCCTGCGGGTTACTCCTGTCCCCGGAAGAGGCACCTCCTGCTCGAACCGGGCCTTTACCGTGAGAAGGCGAGAGAGTTCGCTTTCGATTTTCTCGAAGACGCCTCCGGTCAGCGCCGGGGCGGGGAAAAGGAAGAGGGAAAGCAGGAAAACGAAAAGACCGGTCCTCTTAATCGTCAACGGGGGGCCTCCTCCTGACCTGCCGTCCTTTCCCCCCCGGCCCGGGCGGAGTGACGATGCCCTCCTCCTCCATCCTCTCCATGATTCTCGCCGCCCGGTTAAAGCCGATTCCCAGTTTTCTCTGGATGTAGGATATAGATGCCCTCCCCGTCTCCGTGACGAGCCTCACTGCCTCCTCGTACTTCTCATCGTCGTCCCCCTCGGAATCGGGGAGAGCGTTTCCCTCCACATCGAGGAGAGACTCCTCGTAGGTGGCCTCACCCTGTTCTTTCAGATACGAAACCACCTTCCTGACCTCTTCCTCAGAAACATACGGGGCGTGGACGCGGATAATCCTTTCCGGCCCGGGCCGGAGGAAGAGCATATCCCCCTGCCCGAGAAGGAGTTCGGCCCCGTACTCTCCCAGGATGGTGTGGGAGTCGTACCGGGAAGAGACCTTGAACGAGATGCGGCAGGGGAAGTTCGCTTTGATGACCCCCGTTATGACATCGACAGACGGCCTCTGGGTGGCCACGATGAGGTGAATGCCCGATGCGCGGGCCATCTGGGAGAGGCGGGTGATAGATTCCTCCACCTCCCGGGCGGAGCTAATCATCAGGTCGGAAAGCTCATCGATAACGATGACGATAAATGGCATCGGAGAGAGGGCATCGTCGTCGGGCGCGCTCTTCTTCCTCTTCCGGACGAGGGCGTTGTAGGAATCGATATTCCTCACGCCGTTCTCCATCATGAGCCGGTACCGGGACTCCATCTCCATGACCGCCCACTTGAGCACTTTCGCGGCGTCGCGCGGCTGGGTGACAACCGGATGGAGAAGGTTCGGTATCCCGTCGTACGGGTTAAACTCGAGCATCTTCGGGTCAACGAGGATGAGGCGGAGTTCTTCGGGCGTCGTCCTGTAGAGGAGAGAGAGAATCATCGAGTTGAGAGCCACGCTCTTTCCCGACCCCGTGGTCCCGGCGATGAGGAGGTGGGGCATCCGGGAGAGGTCAGCCACGACGGGATTGCCCAGGATGTCGAGCCCCACCGCGATTGTGAGGGGGTGACTCGCTTCCTGAAATTCGCGACTCTCAATAATTTCCCGGAGGTAAACCCTTTCTCTCCTCCTGTTGGGGACCTCTATCCCCATCACCCCTCTGCCCGGAATGTTTTTGATTATCCTCAGGCTCTCCGCTTTCAGTGCCAGCGCCAGGTCCTCGGAGAGCTTCACGATGCTGCTCAGCTTTTTCCCGGGAGCCGGTTTGAACTCGTAAAGGGTGACCATGGGGCCCGCCTTGACGGAAGTCACCTCTCCGTCCACTCCGAACTGCCTCAGTTCGCTCAGGAGAAGGCGCGCGTTCTCCAGGAGGGTCGCCTCGTCAGGCAGGTCTCTCTCGTAGGGAGGCTCCTCCAGCAGGCTTACAGGAGGAAGGTGGAATTTCCCGACTGCCTTCCTCGCCCTGACGCGGCGGGCCCTCGCCTTTTCGCCTGCCCGGTAAATCTCGATATCTTCAGCCAGGGGCTCTTCGAGGGGTGGTTCTAAAATGCCGGCCAGGTCCTCCTCCGGGCGGGAAAGGTCCTCCTTTATTTTCTTCCTCACCCTCTCCTTCCTTTCCTTCTTCCTTCCCAGGAGTGAACGGAGGTCCGCGACGGTTACTCCCGTCGAGATAATGAGAAAAACGGAAAAGAGGGTGAGGAGGAAAACCGTCCCTCCCACCTTTCCCAGAATGGTGACGACCATTCCCCTCCCGACGGCGTAACCGACGATTCCCCCGAGGTGAAATTTCACTCCGAAAAAGGTGGCGTAGTCCCCGTAGATGCTCAGGAGAGAAACGGCCGTAATCAGGGAAAAGAAGATGGAGATGGACCGGAGCCCGATTCTGGCGAGAGTGTGCCCCTGGAAAAAGAGAAACGCCTGGAAAATAAACACGACGGGAATGACGAGAGAACCTATGCCAAACCACTGGATGAGAAGGTCCGAGGAGTACGCTCCGAAACGGCCGCACCAGTTCTTCACTTTCAAAAGTTCCGTGGAGTAAGTGGAGAAAGAGGGGTCGAAGGGATTGTAGGAAACGAGGGAGAGGAAGAGAATTATCCCGAGCGCGAGGGTCGAGAGACCCAGGACATCCTTTTTCACGTCTTTGATGAGCCCTTCTCCCTTCACGACACCCTCACGAGGGGAATCACCACCGGCTTTCTCTGGAGATGCCTCCGGAAAAAACGCCGGACACAGACGCGAACCGCTTCCCTCACTTCCTCGCCGCTCCTTCCCCTGACGAGGTGGGGTAGCTCTTCGAGAAGTTCCTCCCTTACCTGTTCGACGAGCCTCTTCCTCGTTTCCCCGTCCGTAACTCCGTGAAGGACGAATTCGGGGCCGTCCAGCACCTCCCCGTCACTCGTCAATCCCATTGAAACCACGACGACACCGCTCCGGGAGATATCCCTTCTCTCCTTCAGGACCTGGTCGTCCACGTCCCCCACGCCGTTTCCGTCGACCATCACCCTCCTCACCAGCACTTCACCGTTGAGAAAGACCCTCCCGCCTTTCAACTCGAGCACGTCTCCCGTCTCGGCGATGATGACGTTTTCCACCCCCTCTTCATGAGCCAGGTCCGCGTGATGGGCCAGCTGCCTGTATTCCCCGTGTATGGGGACGAAAGAAGCGGGGTTCGTCATCCGAATCATTTCCCTCAAATCCTCCCTGCAGCCGTGACCGGTGACGTGGACCTCGCCCACTCCCTGGTACACGACGCGGGCACCCTGCCTGCAGAGTCCGTCGATGAGGCGGGCGACGGCCCTCTCGTTGCCGGGAATCATCCTGGCGGAGAGGACGACGGTGTCCCCTCCCTTGAGGAATATATGCCTGTGCTCACCCCTTGATATGAGGAAGAGGGCGCTGAAAGGTTCCCCCTGTGCGCCCGTGGTGAGGAGGACCACCTCGTCGTCCGGATAACGGGAACTCTTCTCGACTGGGTAAACGGGTATCTCCTCACCAGGCGGGAGGTAGCCGAGCTTTCTCCCCACCTCCACGCTCCTCTCCATTCCCCTGCCGGAGATGAAGACCTTCCTTCCGTTCTCGTGCGCCGCCTGCATTACCTCGGAGATACGGGCGAGGTTTGAGGAAAAAGTGGCGACGATGAACCGGCCGCTCGTGCCGGCGATGATGTCCCTCAGTCTCCCCCCCACGAACTCCTCGGACCCTGCCCTTCCGGGCACCTCTGCGTTGACCGAATCCGAAAGGAGGAGGGATACTCCCTCCTCCCGCGCCTCTCCGAGGACCCTTTTCCCCGTTTCCGTCAGGGAAGAGGGCATTTTGAAGTCTCCAGAGTGGACGACGACCCCCTCAAGAGTCCGGATGACGAAACCCACCCCACCCGGGATTGAGTGAGGGACGGCGTAAGGAGTGAAGGAAAACTCCCCGAAATTCACCTCTTCGCCCTCGTCTATGACGATGCACTCCAGCTCTCCCTCGAGCCCCCAGTCCTCGAGTTTTCCCCGGAGAAGTTCGAGGGTGAGAGGAGTCCCGTAGATGGGGACTCGAAAGTCGCGGACGAGGTAGGGTATCCCGCCGATGTGGTCCTCGTGCCCGTGGGTGAGGAAGACGCCGCGGAACTTTTCACCCACCTCGCGGAGGGGAGAAAAGTCCGGTATGACGGCATCCACCCCCACCATGTAGTCGTCGGGAAGCATCATTCCGCCGTCGATGAGGAAAGCCTCCCTCTCTCCCTCGATGAGGAGGGAGTTTCTCCCCATCTCACCCAATCCTCCGAGAGGCACGACCCTGACCGTCATCCCTTCCGCCGCTCTCTCTCTTGTCCGGAAATCGGGAGGAGAAACCCGGGGAGGAAAGAGGACCCTTTCCTCTGCAAAAAGACCTGCCCTCTGTTTTCCCTCAGTTTTTTAAACACTTCCTTATATTTATCTCCGCTGTGCTGCTAAAAAATCATTATCTGACGGATGGAGAATCGGGTCAAGTTGCCTCCCCCCGGAGACGATAGGAAGGAGAGAGAAATCCCTGTGATAGAATTTTTGGGAAATGGAAGAGAAAAGGAAAATAGATGCCCTCACGGAAAACTTAAGGAGCGTCATCTTCGGCAAGGACGAGACGATACGGCTCCTCCTCTGCGCATTTTTCGCCGGCGGTCACGTCCTCGTGGAAGACTCGCCGGGTCTGGGCAAAACCTCCCTCGCCCGGGCCCTCGCCGGGTCGATTGACGGCTCTTTCCGGAGAATTCAGTTCACGTCGGACATGCTCCCCCAGGACATCATCGGATATTCCGTCTTCAACCCGGAGAAGCGGGTCATGGAATTCAGGAAGGGACCCCTCTTCGCCAACGTCGTCCTCGCCGACGAGATAAACAGGACGAACCCGAAGACCCAGGCCGCCTTCCTCGAGGCCATGAGCGAAGGGAGCGTAACCGTCGACGCCGTGACGCATCCTCTTCCCGACCCTTTCTTCGTCATCGCGACGCAAAATCCCTTCGAGTTTCACGGGACATTTCCTCTCCCCGAATCCCAGCTCGACCGGTTCACGATGAAGGTGTCCCTGGGGCCTCCCGACAGGGAATCGGAAATTCGAATCCTCCAGGAGAAGTTCAGGGAAGACCCCATTTCCTCGATTCGGCCGGTTCTGACTCCAGAGGAGGTAAAAGGCCTCAGAAGGATAGTAACGGAGGTCCACGTGGACCGGAGCATCGACGAATACATCGTCGAAATCGTCCGCGCCACCAGACGCTCCCCCCTCATTCGCCTGGGTGCCTCTCCCCGATGCGCGGTGGGACTGAAGAAGACGGCCGCGGCACGGGCCCTCATCGAGGGACGGGACTTCGTCACGCCTGACGACGTGAAGAGCGTGGCCCGCGCAGTGGTTGCGCACAGGATATTCCTGAAGGGAGACGTTTCCATCCCGACGGGGGAGGACCCGCGAGGGAAAATCGTGGACGAGATTCTCGATTCGACGCCTTCACCCCTGTAAGCCATGTCAGGCAAGAAAAAGATTCCCCGCTACTTCCGAATCACGAGAAAGGGAAAGTGGTTCATTCTCCTCACCATCGCCGTGGGGACGGCAGCCATAAACACGGGTAATAACCTCATTTACCTCTGCCTGGCGCTGAACCTCTCCCTCCTCATCACGTCGGGGACCCTTTCGGACCTGGCAACGCGGCGGGTTACCTTCGACTTTTCCGACAAGAGCGTCCTCTTCGCGGAAAAAAACGACCCGCCTCTCATCTTCAAAGTGGAAAACAGGAAGAAGCACATCCCCCTCTTCCACACCGTCGTCTATCTCGAATTCGGCGACCGCGTCGTCGAAGCCCCATGCCCGTACGTGCCCCCTGGAGGGTCGGCGCTCGTTGCCGCACCCGTAGCCTTTCCGTCACGGGGTATCCGGCGGGTAACCCGCATCACCCTCATGACCACTTTCCCCTTCGGCTTCTTCGAAAAGTACTACCACGCACCGTGCAGGGTCCCGATTCCCGTAGCACCCCACCCCACATACTCCCCCGTCACTCCCTCCGAAGACGACGGGACGGCACCTCTCCCGGGAAAAGAAAAGAGCCGGCTCTCATCGAACTCCGGGCACTCCATGAGGGACGTGAGGGAGTACACGCCCCGGGACCCGATGAAAAACATCCTCTGGAAAAAGTTCGCGTCCACGGGAACGCTTTACGTGAAAGTCCTGGAGGATGACGACCCCGCGGAAGAGGAAATTCCCGTGCTCCCCCACCCCGACCCGGAGGTCTTCGAAAGAACCCTCTCCGCGGTGACGGGAAAAGTCCTCTCCCTCACGAGGGAGGGGAAACCGTTTCGACTCATCTTCGAGGACGGCATCCTCCACTGTGACCTGACCCCCTCCTCCCGGAAGGAGGTCTTCGTTTACCTGGCGCTGGTGAGAAATGACGCCCTCATGGTGCCGTGGAGGCCCGCCGCGTCGGAGGTGCTCAGGTGAACAGGGAAACGATTCTCCGGCGCTGCGCCGGCCTCTACACGCTCGCCTCCCTGGGGGGGCTTATAGTGGCGAAAGTCGGTTCACCCCTCCTCGTCGGGGCTGCCTTCGCAGCTGCCCTCTGGGGAGCCCTGCCCGACGAGAAAAGGGAAATCAGGCTCCCATCCATTCCGGACGCTGCAGGGGCATTCATCATCCTCGCATTCATCGTCGGGAGAATCCTGTCCGGCACAGACGTTCTCGCCGCCTTCGTCGAGGGCCTCCTCATCTTCCAGGCGAGCCGGTGGCTCTTCGGTCGGGACACGCGGGACCTTTTCATTCTCTCCGGCGTGGCTTACGTGGAAATTATCGCTGCGGCGGCGTCGACGACATCCCTCCTCTTCCTCCCCGTTTTCGTCGCCTCAACTCTCCTCACGTCCGTCATTCTCTTCCTCACCTACGCACACGAAGAGAACAGAGAGAGCAGCACGGAGAAGCGGACCGTCCCCGTCTCGGGGAGTTTCCTGGGCCTTCTCGGCACTGCGGGACTTTTCTCGCTCCTCATCACGGGGCTCATCTTTCTCACCCTCCCCCGGCTGGGAGTGGGCTTCTTGAGCGGGCTGAGAGACACGGGCAGGGGGAAAGCGGCCTTCCCGGGTTCCGTCTCCCTGGAGGAGAAAGTGTTCGCCTCACGAGACAAAAGCGTCGTGGCCAGGCTGAAAGGACCCGACAGCCTGACGCCCCCCATCTACCTCAGGGGCCTTGCCGCCTCAACCTTCGACGGGAGAGCCTGGCTTAAAGAAACCGGGAGGTTCCCCGCGCGCTCTGCCGGGTCGCGGTGGTTCATCGTATCGCGGAGACCCGACCTCTCCCTTGAAGAGATGGAAGTCATCCAGGAGGGGACGGGACAGGCGTCCCTCCTCCTCCCTCCGGGAACTGTCGAAGTGAGGTGGAAGTGGGGAAGGCTCTCCGTCGACAGAGAGGGGAACGTCTACTCCCCACTCCCGATAAGCAGGCCCGTGAAATTCCGGGTCAGCGTCTCCCGGAAAGGAGAACTCTCACTCCCTCTCAAGTCTCCGTCGAGAAATGGTCCGGACGAAGCCGTTCCCGAAGTTATCCGGAAGCTGGCGGAAGAGCTGAAATTGAGAGAGGTTTCCCCCGAAGAGGCGGCAGGCCGGATTGCGGCTCACCTCAGAGCCCGCTGCCGCTACGAAAGGTCCCCAGACAGGGTGTCGCTGGAAGAGTTCCTCACGGGGAGGAAGGCGGGGAACTGCCAGCACTTCGCAACGGCCACCGTCCTCCTCCTGAGAGAGGCGGGGATTCGGGCGCGCTTCGCCGGAGGTTTCGTCACGAGCGAGTACAACGAGGTGGGCGGATACTGGATGTTTCGCCAGAGGGACGCCCACGCCTGGGCAGAGGCAGACCTGGGTGACGGGTCCTGGCGGGTCGTCGACACCACCCCGCCCTCGACGGGGTCACCCCCTCCCGCAAAGGTCTCCCACTTCCTCGACTGGGTCCGGGAAGCCTGGTTTGAGTACGTCATCGGATACGACCTGGAAAAACAGGTGAGAATATCCCGGTCGGTCATGAAGAAGACGGCGTCGCTGACGAAGATGGTCCGCAGGGAAGGGAAGAAGTTCATCGCCCCCGCCGCCCTCCTCTTCGTTTTCGCCTGCCTCGCCTTCTTCCTGAAGCGAAGGGCACCGGGAGGGAGCGCACCCGGAAAGAGGGCTCACCACCTCCTGGCGAGGAGAATCCTCCTCCCCGTAGTGAAGAAAGCTGGCAGAAGGGGGTTCAGGAAAAGGGAAGGCGAGACCCCCCGGGAGTTTCTCGCCCGACTTATCCGCGGCGGGCTCCTCCCCCGGGACGAGACGCTTCGATTCCTCTCCCTCTACGAGTCGCTCCGCTTCGGTCGAAGGGAAGGAGGAGTCGAAGACCTCCGTCTCCTCCGCGACTCCCTTCTCCGCCACCTCTCCCGCAGGACCGGCTAAGCCTTCCTCACGTACTCGCCCGACTTCCCCCCTCTCTTCTCCAGGAGGCAGATTCTTCCTATTGTGGCTTCGCGGCAGACTGCCTTCACCATGTCGTAAACGGTGAGGCAGGCGACGGAAACGGCGGTCAACGCCTCCATCTCCACGCCTGTCTTCGCCTCTCCCTTCACCCGTGCCTGCACGACGACCCCCGGAAGGTCCCTGTCCAGATGGAGGTCCACTTCGACGAGGGAGAGGGGAATCTGGTGACAGAGGGGGATGAGGTCCCAGGTCCTCTTGGCCGCCGAAATTCCCGCCAGCCTCGCAGTCGTCGCCAGGTCTCCCTTGGGCAGCTCACCTCTTTCAACCGAGTCGAGGACCTCGACAGGGAGAAAGACGCAGCCCTCCGCCACGGCTTCCCTCTCCGTCACCTCTTTCTTCGATACGTCCACCATTCTCGGTTTTCCCTCCCCGTCCACGTGCGAGAAGCGGCTCATGATCCCTCCTGTTCAGTTATCCCCTCAAAAAGTCTATAATTAGTTTCCAGTTTACCGGAGAAGATGCGATGAGAAAAAGTGACATCCCCCTCGCAGGACTTGCCGTGCTCTTGACTCTCTTTCTCTCTTCCCTCCCCGCCCGGGCAGCGGACATTTTCCCCGTCCTGGACCCCTCCCTCCTTGAAGGGCAGAAGGTCGTCCGGGAAATCACCCTCATTCCCTGGGACGCCCGGGTCATCGACGAGGTGAAAGAGACGGCGGAAAAGCTTAAAGGGGTCATGGACGAAGAAGACCTCTTCGTCGTCCTCTCCGTCACCACCGACGCTGTGGGCGACGAGGCAACGAACAGGAGGCTCGGGGCAGACATCGCGAACTGGGTGGGGATTCTCCTGGTCAACAACGGCATTCCCCCCGACAGAATCGGCATTGTCCCGACGAAGGAAAACGCCTCCTACCTGACGAAACTGGAAGAGGGGTTTCGGGCATACCAGAAGTGCAGGATTGCCGTCGTCCGGGGGTCGGACCTTCTGAAGCGCGCCCAGGCCACCCTCACCCTCCCGGAGAAGGGGGAGAAAATTTACCCCATCACCATCATCTCTCCCAGGGAGAAAAAGACGGACCGCTCCTCACACATCCTCAAGGGGAAAACTCACAGGGACGTGAAAATCCTCGCCGTCACGGTGAACAAGGTGACGAAGACGATTTCCGCCATCGGCGGCGAGTTTGAAACGCCCATCTCGCTGACGCCGGGGGAAAACAGGATAACGATAACCGGTCGGGGTCCCAATGGAGTCACCGCCTTCACGGCTTTCTCCATCACCTACGAACCTCCCACTCCCACCATCGTCATCACCTCGCCGGAAAACGGCGATGAAATCGACATCACCAAGCACCCCTTCATCACCGTGAGGGGCCGGGTGGAGAGCGACGACAGGGTGACAATCGCCTACCTCATCCACAACGACTTTCCCCAGAGGATAAGTGTCAGAGAAGACGGGACTTTCGAGGAGAAGGCGGTCCTCCTCTCCGAGAGGGATACCTTCCGGGTGGAAGCCCTGAGCGAGAGAGGTTTCACGGGAATCAGCCCGGAGATAGAGGTGAAGAGCACGGGGCTTGCGCGTCAGCACATGACGGCATTCCTCACCTGGGACGCGGCCGGCGTCGACCTCGACCTCATCGTCCGGGACGGCGAGGGCCACGTCACCTCCTTCGACTCTCCCGACCGCTACAGGAGCCACCTCTCCATCCCCGAAGGGAGGCTCGTCATCGATGACCGGGACGGATTCGGCCCCGAGGTTTTCAACCT
>RFHC01000144.1 GCA_003696505.1 Deltaproteobacteria bacterium | reverse complement strand
TTTGACGGACCCGATATTCCAGGGATTGGCGATTTCAATTGTCTTCGGAATCCTGGCCTCGACGGTTCTCACGCTCGTGGTAGTTCCCCTCGTGTTCTACGAACTCCACCAGAGGAAAGGGTGCCCGGAGGGAGTGGAGCATTGATAGACGAGGAGGCAGCGAACCTCCGAGCCTCAGAGCATCCGATTGAATGCGGAATGCGGAATGCGGGTTGCGGAATTCTTCAAACGCGAATTGCCGGAACAACGAGCAAACGATCCTCCGATCCAACGAACAACCGATAACCAAGGGAAACCTGTAAGGGCGGGGTTTACCCCCGCCCGTTGCACCCTCCCCGAAGGTTTTGTGTCACAAAATCGACGCCCGTCAAACACAATGCGCGTCAAAAATCCGACACCTCTCTCTTTCTAAAAGGATATGCCCCGGGGATATCATCTTCCCTAACTGTTTGTTTTATTGCGTAAAATTCTTTGCTTCCCCCTTCCTTCTATCTCTTCGTGAGAGAATGGCACGAATATTTCAGGGGAAAGGTCCCGTCAGAATGGTTTTTCTCTTTTTCGGCACGGCAGTGAGCAGAGAGATTCGGGAGGAGCAGGAGAAGAGATGAGCGAAACAGCGGGAGGGATTCTGGGGCAGACGGGACTCGCCGTGACCGAATCCTACCTGGTCGGCCAGTCGGAGAAAATCAGGAAGGTCTTCGACCTCATCGAAAGGGTCTCCGATTCCGATTCCACCGTCCTCATCATGGGGGAGAGCGGGACGGGGAAGGAGCTCGTGGCCCGGGCAATTCACGAGAGGAGTCCGAGGCGGGGGAAGCCCTTTATTCCCGTAAACTGCGGGGCTATCCCGGAGGGGCTCATGGAGGCGGAGTTTTTCGGCCACGAGAAGGGAGCCTTCACCGGGGCTGTGGAAAAGAGAGAGGGGAGGTTCGAACTCGCCGACGGCGGGACGATATTTCTCGACGAGATTTCCGAGATGCCCCCCTACCTGCAGGTGAAACTCCTCCGCGTGATACAGGAAAAGGCTTTTGAGAGAGTGGGGGGAATGAAGACTTTAACCGTCGACGTGAGGATTGTGGCGGCAACGAACAGGAACCTGGAAAACGAGGTCAGGGAGGGGCGCTTCCGGGAGGACCTCTTCTACCGCCTGAACGTCATCCCCATAGAAATTCCGCCCCTCAGGGAGAGGAGGGAAGACATCCCGCTTTTGTGCGAGTATTTCGTCGAGCGTTTCAGCCGGAAGCACAACAAACCGCCCGTCACCCTTTCCCGCGACGTGATGGAGGTCTTCAGCGAATACTCCTGGCCCGGCAATGTAAGGGAACTGGAGAACACCATCGAGCGCCTCACCGTGCTCAAAGGGGGGAGCGTCATCGTCCCCTACGACCTCCCCAGGAAGATGCTTTCCGGGAAAATCCCTGATGTGCCGGGCGTGGAAGAGGAGGTGAACCCGATAAACGGAATCGACCTGGAGTTTGCCCTCAGGGAGTACGAGAAGCGCCTCATCCTGAATGCCCTCTCCATCTGCAACAACGTGAAAAGCCGCGCCGCCCGCTACCTGAACATCAACAGGACGACGCTGATTCAAAAGATGAAGAGGCTGGGATTGGAATAGGAAAGGAGTTGGCCATGCCGGGGGAAGGATTGCTCTTAAATTCCATGAAACATTTTTTCCCGATAATCAGGGAAATCATCGGTCTTTATCGTCTCCCCTCCGTCGTGGAAATCGGCGCCGACAAGGGGGAAACGACGATGCTCCTCATTTACGAAAAAAAGAAGGGGAACATCGGGGAGCTAATTGTCATCGAGCCATTCCCCTCCGAAAGAATCTCCGCCTGGTCAGAAGGTAAGGAAATCGATTTGCGACCGACGAGGAGTCTCGAAGTGCTTCCCCGGTTGCCGCTCAAGGATGTTTACATTATCGATGGCGACCATAATTATTACACCGTCTACCATGAGCTTAAGGTTATCTTTGGGAAAAACAAAACCGAAAGAAAGGATATTGTCATTTTCTGTCACGACGTCTGCTGGCCATGGGACAGGAGAGATATGTATTACGACCCCGAATCTATACCGGTTGAGCACAGGCACAGGTATACAACGGAGATGGGAGTGGTCCTCCATGATGAGGGAGTGGTGCCGGGCGGTTTCGGCGGGTTTCCCATAGCGGTGAGGAGAGGAGGACCGAAAAACGGTGTCCTTACGGCAATTGAGGACGCCATAAGTGAATGTGACGATTACAGGTTCTTCAAAGTGGAGGGAATTTTTGGACTGGGCGTCATTGTCCCCTCCTGGCACAGGGATTTTTCGAAAATAGAGGCGGTTATTGCTCCCTTTGCCGACAACTACCTCATCAGGAAACTCGAGAGGAATCGGGTGGAGATATATCTGGAACTTCTCAGGGTTTGTCACCATGTTGTGAAGAGTTAGATTTTCCCTTCATGAACCTTCTGTGTTTTTTTCTCTAAAGTTTCGTTCTCCTCCAACCGATAATCTGACCAGGCGGCTTCAGGTCCTTTGAAACGTGGGCGGAAAGGAGGTGAATCTGGGTAAGCC
>RFHC01000143.1 GCA_003696505.1 Deltaproteobacteria bacterium | reverse complement strand
TGAAATGTCAAAGGCACTGAAAATCAGCAGGAAAGGTCAGGTGACGATTCCCAAAAAGTTCAGGAAATTGCTGGGCACAGATGTGGTTGAGATGGAGTATGTCAACGGGAATGTAGTGATTAAACCTGTAAAAAGCGTAGCTGGCGCCCTGAGTTCATATGCCGGGAAATTCGCTCCCTTTGACCAGGTGAGAGATAAAGTGTGGAAACAGGTGGCGGATGAAAAAGCCGGTAAAGACGCTTCCTGATACGAACACCATCCTGAGGTATCTTCTCGCCGATGAGCCGGAACTTTTCCGGAAGGCGGCGGAAATGTTTGAGAAGGTTCGAACAGGCGAGAGAAAAGCGCTCATCCTGGAGAGCGTGCTGGTGGAATGCGTGTACGTGCTGACCAAATATTACGGTGTCCCTAAAAGAGAAGTGGCGGAAAAACTTAAGAGTTTTTTACTGTATAAAGGGATTGTGAATAGAGATAAGGGGGAGCTTACCGAGGCTTTAGATATATTTTCCGATGAAAACATAGACTTCGTTGACTGTCTTCTTTGTGTAAAAGCGAGAAAGTCCGATCATTCACTGTTCAGTTTTGGTAAGAAGCTCGTGAACCTGGCGAAAAGCGGGGTCTGAGCCGGGGACGCTTCCATCGGCATTTAAAATCTTCTCTGGCGGTTAACAGTTCATATCCGAAGATGAAAAGTAGAGGGGGGGAGGGATGCCAAAAGTCACCATCTGCACCTTTAACGTGGAGAACCTCTTCAGCAGGTACAAGATCTTCGGATATGTCCCCGGCGGGAAGAAGAAGGTCCTCTCCCCGGAGGAGTTCAAGGAAAAGGACGGCTTCCTCCACGGTCAGGTTTTCGTCCCCAAGACTCCTTCAAGGAGATGAAGGTCTGGGAGACGGAATTCAGATTCAAAGAGTTGTAGGTCTGGTTAGGGAGGGGATGGAGATTTCCACCCCTCCCCCCTTCCCCTTAAGGGCATTTCCGGGACCGGAGGATTGGAATTTCATGCCTCTCCGGTTTCAGAGCAAAATTAATTTCTGCTTCAATGAAGTCCCGTTTTCACTTCCCTCGATTCCCTTCGTGAGTACAGAGAGGAAAGGTTCACTCCAAAGGTTGTCCATGAGACTCCATACGGGAAGGTTCTCCTCGCGTTTTTCCAGGAAGGACAGTTCATCCCCCTCCATTCTCCTTCTGTGGACCTCGTCCTTCTCGTCCTCGAGGGTGAAGGGGAGGTAACGGGTGGAGCGAACACCCGGTCGGTTCAACCTGGAGATATCGTCGTCGTCCCCGCACACGTGAAAAGGGGAGTTAAGGCAAAAACTCGCATGACGATTCTCCACGCGGTTTTCCCCCTCCGACGAAAAGGGACCACCGGGAGGTAAAAAGGGTTTTAAGGGGAAATAGGGGTTCTCAGATTCGGGAGCGCTGACATTCCCTTTCTGACCGGGGAGGAGGATGGATGCTGGGAAGGATTCTGAAGACCGCAGTCTTTATCACTCTCGTGGCGGGCCTTTTCCTGTCCCAGTTTTTCGTAGACGTTTCCAGGTACCTCCCTCTGGGGCAGATTATCCGGATTCTCGAAAAGGCAGGCTCACTCGCGCCTCTCCTTTTCATCGCCATGATGGCTGCCGCTGTGGTGGTGAGTCCCATCCCGAGCCTCCCCCTTGACATCGCGGGAGGGGCCTTTTTCGGGCCCTTCCTGGGGACCTTCTACTCCCTCGTGGGAGGTCTCCTCGGTGCGGTTATCGCTTTCTCTCTTGCCCGTTTTTTCGGGAGAGGCCTGGTGGAGAGGTTTTTGCGGGGGCACATAAATTTCTGCACGACCTGTTCGGACAGGCTTGTAGCGAAGATAGTCTTCATCTCCCGGATGATTCCCGCTGTATCCTTCGATTTGGTGAGTTACGGGGCCGGTCTCACGAAAATATCTTACCGGTGGTTCGCCGCGGCTACCTTCTTCGGGATGATTCCCCTCACCTTCACCTATAACTACTTCGGGTCGGTGCGGATTGAAGAGCGGGGGTTATCCCTCGTCGTGGGATTCCTCATGGTGGTCCTCTTCTTCGTCGTCCCGTGGCTCGTGGAAACCTATGACCCCTTCGGCCTTTCGAAATACTTCCGTCACGAGTGAGGGGCGCGCGCCTTCCTCTGAGACAGAAAGCCAGGGAGGAGAACGCCTGGAATTGACTTTCTGGTTTGTTACATTAACCGTGGGCTGCGGGGATACAATAAAGGAAAGTTCGGCACGAAAGGAGGAGGGATATGGCAGACGTTTTCAGCCTCGTCAGGTCAATTCTGGAGACGACGCCCGGCAGATGGGAGGCTCTCGCCTCGCGCGTACCGGAGGAGGTTTTCTCCCGGCGGCCCGCACCGTCAGAGTGGTCTGCCAGGGAGTGTCTTCTTCACATGATTGACACGGAGACTCTCGTTTTTCCCGTGCGCGTGGAGTGCATCCTGAAAGGGGAGGATTTCCCCGCCTTTGACCCCGACGCGGGAGGTGGGCAGAATCTCGGTCACCTCTCTCCTGCCGAGCTGGCGGAGCGGTTTTCCCGGGCGAGGAGAGACAACCTGAAGGTTTTCGAGAAGGTCAAGCCGGAGGACCTGGGGAAAAAGGGAATCCACGGGGAGCTGGGACCTGTCACCATGGAAGAGCTCATAAGCCAGTGGGCAGGACATGACCTGATGCACCTGGTCCAGGCGGAGCGGGCCATCATGCAGGTCTTTATCGAGAAGTGTGGACCCTGGAAGCCCTCATATTCGGACCACATCGTGGGGGAGGAGTGAACGCGGGCGGGGGTAACCTTCGACATTTCTCAGGTTCCACCTTCGACTCCGCTCAGGTTCCACGCCGCCCCTATGGGTTTTGCGGTGGATCGGTGGTTCGGAGGTTCGGATGTTCAGTGGCTCCGAGGCTCGGAGGATCGGAGGCTCGGAGGCTCGGTGGCTCAGAGGTTCTTCGGTTCGGTAATTCGCGAATGACAGATTCCGCATTCCGCAATCCGAAATCCGAAATCCCGGTCAACGGGCTCGTGGTAAGATGGGACGAAACCAGTGGGGTCAGGGGAGTCCGTGGTCAGGCTGTCGGTGAGGAAATTCTTTGAGAGCGAAAAGGCGAGCGGTCTCCTCCTCATCGCGTCGGCGCTTCTCGCCCTTCTCGCAACAAACTCACCACTCTCGTCTCTCTACGATTCTTTCCTCCATCTCCCTTTCAGCGTCAGTTTCGGCCCCCTCCATCTGTCCAAACCCCTTCTCCTCTGGATAAACGACGGGCTCATGGCCGTCTTCTTTCTCCTCATCGGCCTCGAGGTGAAGAGGGAGATATTCGAAGGACAGCTCTCGAGCATCTCCCGGGCTTCTCTGCCTCTCGTGGCGGCCGTCGGAGGAATGGTCGTGCCTGCCCTCATCTACGTGGCCATCAACCGGGGAGACCCGGCTTCGATATCTGGATGGGCGATACCCGCGGCCACGGACATCGCCTTTTCTCTCGGAATTCTCGCTCTCCTCGGGGATAAGGTCCCGAAGGGGCTGAAGACCTTCCTCCTCGCCGTGGCAATCATCGACGACATCGGCGCCATTGCTATCATCGCCCTTTTCTATTCGGGGGACCTTTCTCTCATCTCCCTCCTCCTGGCAACACTGGTCCTGGGAATCCTGATTCTCCTCAACCGCGTCAGGGTGACCCGGATAGCCCCCTACGTGATTCTGGGTTCTCTCCTCTGGGTCTGCGTTCTCAAGTCTGGGGTCCACGCCACCCTGGCCGGAGTGGCGCTCGCTTTCTGCATCCCCCTGAAGGGGAAGGATGGGAGAGAACCGTCGCCCCTCAGGATGCTGGAGGAACGCCTCCATCCCTGGGTCCTTTACGGAATCATGCCTCTCTTCGCATTCGCAAACGCGGGTGTCTCCCTTTCCGGTTTGACTCTGGCGTCGCTCCTCTCGCCCGTCCCGCTCGGGATAGGTCTGGGACTCTTCCTCGGGAAGCAGGCGGGGATTTTCCTTTTCTCCTGGATGGCCGTCCGTTACGGAATCGGCGGACTTCCCGACGGCGTGAGGTGGCGGGACATTTACGGCCTGTCTCTTCTCTGCGGCATCGGCTTCACCATGAGCCTTTTCATCGGATCCCTGGCTTTCGAGCAAGGAGGGCTGACCATGGAGAGGGCGGTCCGTCTCGGTGTTCTGAGCGGGACTCTTCTCTCGGCCGTCACGGGATATTTCTTCCTGAAGGCGGTTCTCCGGAATAATCGGAGGGGGGAATGAATTGTTCATTGCGGAGTTCGGAGTTCGGAATTCGGCTACTCGGAGGCTCTGATGTTCGGATGCTCGTTCTTCCTCCTGTTCCTCATTGACCCTCTTAGAAACCAAGACGTATAATTTTATTTAATAAAGCCGTATAAGAGGGCGTATGAATACGAAACTCACCCTCAGGCTCGACAAAGAACTCATCGAGCGGGCGAAGAAGTATTCGAAGAAGAGGGGAAAATCACTTTCATCAATCGTGTCGGAATTTTTTACAGCGATGACAGGTGATGTTGTGAATCTGGAATTTCCGGTGACTCCCACCGTTAGGAAGCTCAAAGGGAGTCTGAAAGGGGCGGGATTGACAGAAGAAGAGTATCGACGTCACCTGGAGAAAAAATACCTGTGAAGGTCCTTTTCGACACTGACGTTATTCTCGATTTCCTCCTCGACAGGGAGCCCTTCTCGACGCAGATGGCTTACCTCCTCTCAAAGGTGGAACGGTCAGAGATTATCGGGCTTATATGCGCCTCTTCTGTGACGACCCTATATTACCTCGCAGCGAAGGCTCACGACAGGAAGCGGGCCTCTTCTTACGTAAAGGCCCTCCTCTCCCTTTTCGAAGTGGCACCGGTGAATCGCCCCGTGCTTGAAAGCGCGCTGTCAGCTCGCTTCAAGGATTTTGAGGACGCCGTCGTGTATGAATCTGCCCGTCACTCAAACGCAGATTTTCTCGTTACGAGGAACGTGAAAGATTACCGGCGCACTCAAATTCCCGTGTGCACGCCCGCTGAATTCATCGCTACCCTGAGGACCATCGATAAGGGAGGGAGGGAGTAAAGAGTTCCTCCAGTTATCTCCTCCCTTTATCAAAACAATCCCGCGTCCGCAGAACTGTGACTTACCCCGTCTGCTCCGTTGTTCGGCTGCTCGGTGGCTCGGAGTTTTGGAGGCTCGACGGTTTAAAGAGCTCCTCACGATGCGCAGCAGCTTAAGTTTCTCGGGTCTTTCTCAAAGGAGATGGCGGCCAGTTTGATTCCCTCGGAGAGCGTCAGGTAGGGGTGGAAGGCGGAGGCAATCTCCTTTCGTGTGATACCGTGCCTGATTGCGAGCGCCACCTCCATCACCAGTTCCCCTCCCTCGGGAGCGAGGATTCTCGCCCCGACCAGTTTGTCCGTGGCCCTGTCTCTGACGAGTTTTATGAAACCCCTCGTGTCCCGTGCCGCGAGAGCCCGGGGGACTTCCGTCAGGGGAAGGGTCGCGGAGTCGGCGTCGATTCCCTTTTCCCGGGCAGCCCTGAGGTCCAGACCCACTCCCGCAACCTGGGGGTCCGTGAAAATCACCCAGGGCAGGGCAGTGTAGTCCCTCATTTCGTTTTTTCCCGCAACTGCATTTTCCGCCGCGAGAGCTCCCTCGTAAGCCGCGGTGTAGACGAAGAGGGGTTCGCCGATGACGTCGCCGGCAGCGAAAATTCCAGGAGAAGATGTTTCAAGGGTCTCATCTACCTCCACGAATCCCCGCGGGTCGGTCTTTACTCCGGCGGCGTCGAGGTTGAGTTTCTCCGTGTTCGCCTTCCTCCCCGTCGCGAGGAGGACCTGCCTCGCCGTGAAAGCGCGCTCCTCTCCGTCGACTCGGGCTGAAACGACGACGTTGCTCCCATCCCTTCCAACCCGGGTGATGGCGACTCCTGTCACTACCTCGATTCCCTCATCTCTCAGATATCCTGCGAGCGCCTCGGTCAGGTCAGGCTCTTCTGTGGGGAGGATCCGCGGAGAACGCTGGAGAACGGTGACCCTGCTCCCGAAGCGGGCGAGCATCTGGGCGCACTCGAGGGCGATGTAACGCCCCCCGATGACGACGACCGATTCGGGGAGTTCCTCCAGCTCGAAGAGGCTCTCGCTGGTCAGAAATCCCGCTTCCTCCAGCCCGGGAATCGGGGGGACAGCCGGTTTTGCCCCCGTTGCGATGAGAATCCGGTCCGCTTCTATCTTTTCTCCATTCACAGCGACGACCCGGGGACTCACGAAGGACGCCTCTCCCTCTAAAACGCGGATGGTGCTGACTCTTGAGACGACGTCCACGTACTTCGCCTGCCTGAGCTTTTCCACGAGCGCCCGTTTCTGCGCGATAACCGACGGAAAATCGGCGAGACGACCGGACGTCTCGATTCCGGCGAAAGGAGCGTTTTTCGCCCTGTGCAGCGATTCCGCGGCCCTTATCAGGGTTTTTGAGGGGACACAGCCGACATTGACGCAGGTCCCTCCGATGGGGAGGCCGGAGTTGACAATCGTCACCTCTGCGCCCAGGTCGGCGGCTTTGAGAGCGGCGGAGAAGGCGGCAGACCCTCCTCCGATGATGAGGAAACGAACCGGTCTTTCCGGTATGGCGCAGCAGTTATCCATCACGCTTATCCTTTCCCTGGTCTATTTCGCAACTCTTATTGATGCAGGATGATTTTCTCTTCAGGAAGATGTCATACAGGGGAGCGGCGAGCAAAAGGGCGATTCCCCCCCAGACGAGAGGTTTGGAGAAGATGACGAAGGTGAAGAGCACGATGACGGTCCCGGCCGCGATGTGAGCGATGAGCGGTATGCTGTTTCCGTGCCTCTTCCGGGAGGAGTAGAGGCCGAGCCCGCCGACCACGAGGGAGGCGACGAGAAGGGGGGCGAGAATCAGGTCGTTTACCAGAAACCCGGCTCCCGCCGCCGCCAGGAAGGAGACGAAGGGGGCGAATCCGAGACAGCAGAGAGCGGCGATGAGAGCACCTGCAGCGCCGAACTTCTCGAGGTGGAGTTTTTCGATAATCCCCTTCATCGGATTGATTCCTCGCTTTTTTTGACGGAAGAGGGAAATCCCAGGCGGGCCGTTTCCGCCAGAATCTTTTCCGGGGACACAGCTGTCGGGTCGTAGGTGACGGCGGCCTCGGGCGGCTGGAATGTGACTCTGACTTTTTTCACGCCTTCCATCGAGAGGAGGGTCTCTCTCACGGAAACCGCGCACGAGGGGCAGGTGAGGTTTTTCAGTTCGAGGACCACGGTCTTTCCGCCCTCGATTTCTCGCGCTTGTTTACCCGCCCCGGTGCCGGGGATGAGGGCGGGAAAGGCGATGAGTCCCGCCACGAGTATGGTTGAAATCCACAGGACGGCGCGCTGGGCCATCTTCCCCTTCGACTCGTCGCACTCCTCCCCCGGTTTGCAGGTGTTGGAGGGAGGTTTCAGGTAAGTCATATAGAAGGAAAGTGCGAGAGAGGCGAGAGCGAGGGCGATGAAGAAGGGTCGGAATTTCTCGAGCCGGGTGAACGTCCCCGCCCAGGCCCCTCCTGTGCCGAGGAGCACGAGGAGGAGGGGAATGGTGCAGCATGCCGAGGCCAGAGCGGCGCTTCCGATGGCTGTGAGGAGACTCCACCGGGGAGACCACTCTTTTTTCGCTTCTTTCCTCTTTTCGTCCACTCTTGACTCCTGACCTGGAGGGGATGCGCGATATCCCGGAGAATCACGATTGCTTCAGGAGCGTCCCGAACACCTTCGTCACTCTGTTCAGCCTTTCGTCGATGTTGCCGGTCATGCAGGTGTTCACGCAGATTTTCAGTTCGTGCTCGATGAGGAGCGCGGAAAACGCGTTCAGCGCCGCCTTCACAGCCGCCACCTGGAGGAGGATTTCGTCGGCACAGCGTTTTTCGAGGACCATCTTTTTCACAGCCCGTAAGTGACCTTCAATTCTCGAGAGGCGGTTTAACAGGTCCTTCCTCGTTGACTCGTCGAGATAGGACTCCTCATCTTTCGTGAGAACGGACATCTCCTTCCTCCGTGTTTTTCTCCATTATATATCCCCCCAGGGGGGATATTCAATAACTGCTTTTTGTTTAAAAATTATTTAAATTTGACTATCCCGGGGAGAGACGTATTTTTCAAGGATGTGTGGATGGAAAATGAACATAACTGGCTGGTGCAGGTGTAACCATCTATTAAACTTTAAGGAGATGCTTCCAATTAACGGGAGGAGGGAAAGATGAGTCAGGCTTTCGTTTTAAAGGGTGGCATTGAGAATGTCTACACGAGAGGTGACGTCCCGGGAAAGGTCATCGTTGCGTCCCACGGA
>RFHC01000142.1 GCA_003696505.1 Deltaproteobacteria bacterium | reverse complement strand
TCATGAGGAGGATGAAAAGGGCGTAAATTCCGTATATGAGTTTTTTCACGATTCCTCCAGGTGCCTGACGATTTTTCGTCCTTCCGCCTCGAGGATAATTGTAACTCCCCGCCCCTCTCCCCCGCCCGCTACGAAGGTCCCCGAGGCTGCCCCGTAAGGAGAGAGACCCCCCTCCGTCTGCCCCAGCAGCCTGCTGCCGGGAGAGGTAATCCGGAATTTAATTTTCCGGGGCGTGCCGTTTCTCAGAGAGTATTCGAAGACGGGAGCCCCTCCCGCCGTTTCCCCTTTCCTCGCCACGGTGAAGAGGAAATCGGGTCGGGAAAGGTGGGAGACGATAAAGACGGCGGTTGCAAGGACCCAGAGGCTCGTAAGGACGCCTGCCTTCTTTCTCCAGACCCGACCTCTGTAGGAGATGAAGGGGGGGATATTCTTCTTCTCCGTTACCCGAGAGCAGGCGTCGATGCAGGATGCGCAGGCGATGCACTCCCGCTGGAGCCCGTTTTTGATGTCTATCCCCGTGGGGCAGACCCTCTCGCAGGCCCCGCAGAGGAGGCAGGGATGGCGGGACCGGTCGTACTCGACGACGAGAGTCTCTTCGTCGAAGAGGACTTCCTGGAGAATGGAGTAAGGGCACACGGTGGCGCAGAATCTCGGTCCCCAGAAAGCCAGGTCGGCGTAGATGACGAGCCAGGTCATGCCGAAGAGGAGAAGGGCCGTCCTGGAACGGGCGAGAAGGGGGAGAAAAGCTCCCGGTTCAACGAAGAGGAGAAAGAGGAGAGCCGTCACAACGGCGGTAACGGGGATGAGAATGACAGCCCTTTTTGTCCTCTCGTTTCTCCCCGGGAAAAGCCTTCCCGCCTTGCTTGCTATGAGGGGAATCATCGTCTGCGGGCAGACCCACCCGCACCAGACCCGACCGAGAACAGCCGTGATGGCGATGAAAAAGGATATGACCGCGATGGAGAGGAAGAGAAAGAAGTAGAACTCGCCAAACCAGAGGACTTTCCCGAGAAGGTGTATCCTGTTCCCATCCAGGTCGAAAGCGAAGAGACGAACCCCGTCGACTCTCACGAAGGGCAAAAGAACCCAGAAAACAGCCTGGACCGCGGCGGCTACTGTCCGCCTTTTTTCCCACATGGGACAGGGGGCGGGAAACCGCGTCAGGGTTTCCCGCCGTACTCCCTCACGGAATCCACGTAAGCGAGGACTTTCCAGATTCGGTCCCTTCCGAGCTGATTCCGGAACGCGGGCATTCCCCCGGGCCTTCCGTCGGCAATGGAGGTGAACTTCTTGTCGTCGGTCTCTCCGTACTTCAGGTGTGCCGTCAGGTCTGGTCCGACATCTCCTTTCAGGTCCTCGCCGTGGCAGTCAGAGCAGTGTTCCTCGTAGATGAGTTTCCCTTCTGCTATCGCCTTCTCGTCGTGCTCGTAGGGATTCTCCGTCGGGATGGTCTTCTGAGAGACCTGAGCGGCCTTCATCTCGGCTTCGAACTGTTTGTAGTAGGACCACCCGCTGATTTCCGGAGTGTAGCGGATGATGTAGTAGACGCCCCAGAGGATGAGGGCGAAGTAAAAAAGGAGCCACCCTTTCGGGATTTTATTGTGCTGTTCGAGTTCCTTGAACTCCTCGCTCATTTCGAAATCCTCCCTTTCCTGTCGTTCACTGCCCGTCTTCGTCCTCGAGGATGCGGTACTTGGGCGCTTCCATCTTCTCTTTCCGTTTCCGCCCGTAGGTGTAGACGATGATGGCGGCGAAGACCACGCCCAGGATGATGGTGAAGAAGAGGTATGCCAGCGCCTGAAGAGACATCACTCCTCCCCGAGAGTCCTGATGTAAGTGATGACCTTCCAGATGTCCTCAGAGGAGAGACGATTGCCGAATGGAGGCATTCCTCCCTTGCGTCCCCGGGAAATCGACTCGTAAAGGTCAGAGTCTTTGCTTCCGTAAATCCACTTCTCATCTCTCAGGTTCGGGCCGATGCCTCCGCCACCTTCCTTCCCGTGGCAGACCTGGCAGTTCTTCTCGAATATCTCTTTCCCCTTTTCCGCGGCTTCCCTGTTGCCGGAATAGGGATTGGACCGGGGGACCTCCGCTGCGGCCGCCACTCCTGCCGTCTCCTTTTTACGGAGTTCCTTGAGGTCCCTCCCCAGCTTCTGGAGGTAAGCCACGAGGGCGTCCAGTTCCGTGATATCGCCCCTGAGCGGAGGGGGAGTCACCTGGTCTCTGATTCTTTTCGCCGGGTAGTCAGGGGAAGTCACCTTCGCCCGGAATTCCTTTATCTGCTTCTCTACCTCTTCCCGGGAGTAGCCGTATCCGAGGACGGAAACCTTCCGGTAGGACCAGGAGGTGTCGAGCTTTCTCTCGGCGAGCCACCGGAAAGGAGGCATGTTCGACCTGGCGAACATCGACTGGGGGTTGACGGTGTGCTGGTAGTGCCACGAATCGGGATACTTTCCTCCGACCCGCGCAAGGTCGGGCCCCGTTCTCCTGGACCCCCAGAGGAAGGGTCTGTCGTAGGCGAATTCCTCGGGCTTCGAGTACTCCCCGTAGCGGGCCACCTCCGTCACGAGAGGCCTCACCGTCTGGGTGTGACAATTGTTGCACCCCTCACGGATGTAGATGTCCCTTCCTTCGAGCTCGATGGCCGTGTAGGGCTTCACGTACTTGCTCACCGGTTGAGTGGTGGGGAGCATCATGGGAATGAAGGTCGTCACCACCGTCCCGATGAGGACCACCACAGCGGCGACGATTGCGAAAACGACCGGCCGGGAATATATGTTCATCTTTTCTCCCTCCTTTTTCACGCTGCCTGACTGCCTGACGAAGCCGTTTTCACCATGTTGTAGAGGAACACGAGAATGCCCGCCAGATAGACGACGCCACCCACGAAACGGATTTTCCAGTAGGGATACATGGCAGCTACGACGTTGACGAAACTGTACGTGAGGGACCCGTCAGGGTTGGTGGCTTTCCACATGGCCCCCTGCATGATTCCCGCTATCCACATGGTGACGGTATAGAGAAGCTGTCCGATGAGGACGAGCCAGAAGCTCTGGTTTGCAAGCTTCTCGCTGTAAAGTTCCCTTCCGGCTAGTTTCGGGATGAGGTAGTAGAAACTCGCCATGATGGTCATCGTCACCCATCCCATCGTCCCCATGTGGACGTGACCAACGACCCAATCGGTGTAGTGGAAGAAAGAAGTGAGGGAGCGGAGTGCCTGCGTCGGGCCCTGTATCGTCTGAAGACCGTAAAAGGTGATTCCGAGGATGAAAAACTTCGTCAGGTAGTTCGTCCTCATCTTGTCCCAGTTGCCCCTCAGCGTGTAGTAGCCGTTTATCACCGACCCCCACGATGGGGCGATGAGGAAGATGGAGAATGCGAGCCCAACCGTCTGAATCCACTCCGGGAGGGGAGTGAGCATCAGGTGGTGCGCTCCCGTCCAGAGGTAGGCGAAGACGAGGGACCAGAAGGAAACGATGGAGAGCCGGTGGCTGTAGATTGGGATTCCAATAGATTTCGGGAAGAAGTAGTAGAACATCGCCAGGATGGGCACGGTGAAGACGAACCCGACGGCGTTGTGCCCGTACCACCACTGGACGTTGGCGTCGTTGACCCCCGCGTAGGCCGAGTAGGACTTGAAGAGGTTAACGGGCACCTCCAGGTTGTTCACGATGTAGAGGATTGCCACCGTCACCGTCATCGCCAGGATGTACCAGAGGGAGATGTACATCTGCTTTTCTCTCCTTTTAATGAGCGTGGCGAAGACGTTGACGGCGAAGATGACCCACATGATGACGACAACGACGTCCAGGGGCCACTCGAGTTCTGCGTACTCCTTCGAGGTGTTCATCCCGGCGAAGAGGGAGATGGCGGCCAGGAGGATGGCCACGTTGAAGAGGTAGAGGTGGAACTTTGCGAGTTTCGGGAAGACGAGTTCTTTCCGGGTCAATTTTTCCAGCATGTAGTAGGAGCAGGCGAAGATTCCTCCCAGGCCAAAACCGAAGGCGAGCCCGTTAGTGTGGACCACCCGGAGCCTTCCGAAGGCAATCCAGGGAGCGAAGTTGAGCTGAGGGAGGAACATCTCCAGGGCGAGATAGAGCCCGACGACGAGCCCGATGATGAGCCAGAAAATTGACGAGAAGGCGAACCCTTTTGCGACGGATTCGCCTGGAGTGGGACTCTTCATTGCTCGACCTCCTTACGTCGAATCGTCACGACCGTTGACTGCTCTTTTCCCCGGAAAGGGAGGCGATGCTGTGCTTCTTCATCTCCCTCACAGCCTCCCTCTCTATTTTCTTCCATACCGGATGGACGGCGCACCTCTCTTTTCTCGAACAGACCCTTCCCTCTACGGCGCACTCGTTGACGACGAATTCCCCCTGAACGGCTTTGTAAAGGTCGTAGAGGGAAATTCGAGACGGATTCCTCTTCAGCCTGTATCCGCCAGAGGCACCGCGTATCGACTCCACGATTCCCGCGCGGGAGAGTTTCTGGAGTATCTTCGCGAGGAAACTCCGTGGCAGGTCCATCTTTTCCGAGAGAGCAGAGACGGGGAGAGTTTTTCCCCGGTCTTCCGAAAGGAGGAGGACCGCACGGATGGCGTAGTCTGTCTCCCTCGTCACCTTCATATCGGACAAATTTTATCCTGTTTCCTGTTTCCACGGCAAGAACCCCATTCCTCGGAACAGGAGATGCTCAAAAAACGCGGTCAGTTTCCGATAAAAAGTGTGTCGAAGGGAAAAAAGCGCGGAGTGCGTCGAAATGGAAGCTCTGGAGAAATTCCTGAAACTGGTGAGGTTCCCCATCCGGAAGGGACTGGGGAAAACTCTTTTCACGTGGTTTCTCGTCATTTCCCTCGTTCCCCTCGTTTCCGTGGGATACGTCAGTTACCGAAACGCGGTAAGGAGCCTGGAGAGGGACGCCGAGAGGATGATTCTCACCTCCTCCTCCCTCTTGAAAGAGAACCTTCAAACCCGTCTGGCCCACGCAACATCCGACCTCGTTGAACAGGTGTCATCGGAAACTTTCGTCAACTTCGTCACGACTCTCGGGAAGAGTTTCCGGGCAAGCGGGATGCACCCGTCTGAATTCGTCGCGAAGGACACCTGGGAAATGGTTACCGCTTACATGGACCGCTCCCTCCAGTCCTTCGTCCTGGCCATGGGGCACGACAGCCTCTACGTCATTGATGCGGCGGGAAATATCCTCTACACCACCTCACGGGATTCGGACCTGGGGATGAACGTCTTTTCCGGGTCTCCCGATTTATCCGTCCTCGGCAGGGCGGCGAAGAGGGCGCGGGAGAAAGACGACGTCGTCTTCTCCGACTTCGTCCACTACGAACCTCTCCGCGGAGACCTGGTGGGGTTTCTCGTGGCTCCCGTGAGAGGGAAAGAGGGAGGGGTTATCGGTTATGCTGCCCTCCGCCTCTCCGTCCCCGAACTCGTCATGCCTTTCATCTCCCGGGGGACGGAGGAAGCGAACTGGCGGTTTTACCTGGTGGGCCGGGACGGCCGCATCCGGACGCCCCTCGATTCGGGCTCCTTCGATGAGGTCCTCGTGAGGGAGGCGTCGACGGACCTGGTAAACGCCTGGCGGAGGGACCCGGGTGCGAGTGTGGGACCCCTCACGTATCTGGGTCTTGACGGGGAGAAAACCTTCGGCGTCGTTGTCCCCGTCTCCCTCGCGGACGTCACTTACGGACTCGTCGCCGAGACCCGCTGGGAAGACGCCTTCGCGCCTGCCCTCCGTCTCCAGAAGCTTTTCTTCTTTCTCCTTCTCCTGACGGTCGCTGTCGTCTTTGTCGGGTCCGTTGAAGTGACGAGGAGAATTGTCAGGCCCGTTGCGGAGTTGACCGAAATCTCTTCCCTCGTCGCCCGGGGGGTTCTGGACGTGGAGAAGGTGCCTCTGCCAGAAAACGAAATCGGAGAACTGGGGAGGCACCTGGAGGAGGTGGTTCATTCGTATCGGGATATCGCGGAGGTGTGCGAGGCGATTGCCGAAGGGGACGTGGAGCGGACGCTTACACCGAGGGATGAGCGGGACGTCCTATCAAAGTCTGTGAACAGAATGTGCGAAAACCTGCGCGCCGTGGTGAGGCAGGCTGACGCCATAGCGGAGGGGAACTACTCCGTCGAGGTGAAACCCCGCTCCGACAGGGACGCCCTGGGGAAGGCGCTTTTCCGCATGACGAATCGCCTCCGTGAGGTCATGGCGGAACTGGAGAGGGAGAACTGGGTCAGGTCGGGGAAAAACGAACTTTCTGACCTGCTCAGCGGGGACCAGGACGTATCGTCCATCGCGAAAAATTCCGTTTCTTTCCTCGCCCGCTACCTGGGGGCGCAGACGGGCGCTTTCTTCGTCTCCACCGAGAAGGGGACTCTCCGGCTGGCAGGGAGTTACGCCTTCACATCCCGGAAGGGGACGGTCATCGAATATGCCCCCGGAGAAGGGCTCGTCGGGCAGTGCGCTCTCGAGGGAGAGAGGATTCTCGTATCCGATGTCCCCTCCGACTACATGCCCGTCCAGTCAGGGCTCGGGATGGGAGCCCCGAAGCACATCCTCCTCCATCCCATCGTCCTGGAGGGGAAGGTAAAGGGGGTCATCGAACTCGCGTCTTTCCTCCCCTTCAGGGATTTTCACCTGGAATTCCTCGACCAGGTATCCCAGGCGGTGGGAATTGCCCTCCAGACGGCTGAAGCCAGAGGGAAGGTGAACGAACTGCTCGAGATGTACAGGGAGCAGTCGGAGAAACTCCAGGCGCAGCAGGAGGAGCTCCAGCAGATAAACGAGGAACTGGAGGAGCAGGCGAGGGTCCTCAGGGAATCAGAGGCGAGGCTTCAGGCTCAGCAGGAAGAACTCCAGCAGGCAAACCAGGAACTGGAAGAGAGGTCTCTCGAACTACAAAGGCAGAGGGACGAGGTCCGGAAGAAAAACAGGGAACTGGAGAAGGCGAGGCAGCTCCTCGAGGAGAAGGCCCGGGAGCTGGAAAAGGCCAACCGATACAAGTCGGAGTTCCTCGCCAACATGTCTCACGAGTTGAGGACGCCGCTGAACAGCGTCATCGTCCTTTCCCAGCTCCTGGCGGACAACGCCGAGGGCAACCTGACGGAGAAACAGGTGGAATTCGCGACCACCATAAACCGCTCCGCCCGGGACCTGCTCGTCCTCATCAACGACATCCTCGACCTCTCCAAAGTGGAGGCGGGGCGGCTTGAGGTTTCTTTCGAAAACGTCCCGCTCCTCGATTTCCTCCGCGACCTGGAGAGGCTCTTCTCTCCCCTGGCGGAGGAGAAGGGGCTCGACTTCCGCGTCTTAAAGGAAGCGGATGCGCCGGACCTCATCGTCTCCGACCCCCACAGGCTGGGGCAGATACTGAGAAACCTCCTCTCCAACGCCTTCAAGTTTACGGAAAGGGGGAGCGTTTCCCTGAAGGTGTTTTCTCCCGTTCCCGGCCACGTCGCTTTCGCTGTGGAGGATACGGGAATCGGTATCCCGGAAGAGAAGCGGGAGGTCATCTTCGACGAATTCAGGCAGGCAGACGGCACGACTGCGAGGAAATACGGAGGGACGGGACTCGGTCTCGCCATATCCCGCAAACTCGCCCGCCTTCTCGGGGGGGACATATCCGTCGAGAGCGAGGTCGGGAAGGGGTCCGTCTTCACCCTCACCCTTCCCGTGGAGGCAGCGAAACCCGCCGACAGGGAGAGGGCCGGGAAAGCCCCGCCTCCACCTCCTGCGGCGAGCCGGGAGGTGATAGAAGGGGTTGCAGAGGTGACGGCAGAGAAAGAGAGAGAGGAGGGAGGGGAAGCAGTTGCTGGGGCTGAGGTGCAGGAAAAGGGGAAGAAAAAGTCCGGAAGGAAGAGGGAGAAGAAGGAGAGGACAATCCTCATCGTCGAGGACGAGGCGGACTTCGCCTCCCTCCTCTCAGAGATAGCCCGCGACAGGGGTTTCACCTGCATCACGGCGGAAACGGGGGAGAAGGCCCTGAAGCTCGCCACATTCTACAGGCCGGACGGAATCATCCTCGACCTGGGACTTCCCGACATGGACGGGATGGACCTCCTGAAGAAGCTGAGGGAAAACCCGGAAACGCGGGGAATCCCCGTCCACATCGTCTCGGCGTCGGACAGAAAAGGGGAGGGCGTGAGGCTGGGCGCTATCGGGTTTTTCACGAAGCCCCTCCGTATCGACAGGCTCAAGACAGTCCTCGACCGGATGGAGAAATACGTTGACCGGGAGGTGAGGCACATCCTCGCCGTGACCGGCGACGGCGATTTCAGGGAAGTTCTCCTGAAAGCGTCGGGAAACGGGAGGAAGATATTCACCTTCGAGGAGGACCCCGAGAAGGCCCTCGAGAGGATGAAGAGGGAGAAGTACGAATGCCTCATCTTCGACATCTCTGACGAGAGGGACTTTTCCGGAGAATTCATCGAGGCCCTGAAGAGGGGGCTGGCTGACCCTATTCCGATCATTGTCTACTCGAAGGAATCTCCCGGTGAGGCGGCGGAAAGGGAGATTCTGGAACTTTCCGAGCAGTTCCCCGTTTTCTGGGGGAAGTCGCTCGACCTCGTTCTCGACGAGGTGAAGCTCTTCGTCCACCGCGTGAGGCGCGCTCCTGAGGACGAAAAGGAGATTTCTCCAGAGAATAAGGGAGGGAAGAGAGTTCTCCTCGTTGACGACGACCCGAGAAACCTTTTTGCTGTCAAGAGCTACCTTGAGGGGATGAACATCCCCGTTATCGTCGCGAGGAACGGCGAGGAGGCTCTGGAGGCGCTGGAGGAAAATCCCGACGTGGGAATCATCTTCATGGACATCATGATGCCGGTCATGGACGGCTTCGAGGCGATTCGGAAGATTCGAACCGAAGAGAGGTGGCGGGACATTCCCATCGTCGCCGTGACGGCCCGCGCGATGGAGGGGGAAAAAGAGAAGTGCCTCCAGGCGGGGGCGACCGAGTACCTGGCGAAGCCGGTGGACGTGAAGAAGCTGGAGAACATCGTGAGGGTATACCTCGCGTGACGGAGTGCCGGTGAGGGACCTGGAAAAGATAGAACTGGAAGTTCTCCTCGACGCCCTCAGGAGGAGATACGGATACGACTTCTCTGGGTACTCTGACGGCTTTCTCCACCGCCGGGTGCGGAGGAGGTTTGAGC
>RFHC01000024.1 GCA_003696505.1 Deltaproteobacteria bacterium | reverse complement strand
GAGGGTTGCCCGGGCCTCTGCGGCCTACCGGGGTCTTCCCCGGGTCGACCGGGAGGGATTGAAGGAGGGAATCCTCCTCGCTCTCCCACACAGGGTGAAACGGGACCCCTTCTCCGAGAAAACGAGCGCCCTTTCCCTCCTCGAGTCTATCCTGGAGAAAATCTGACCCTTCTCTTCTCCTCCCTTCTGAGCCCCCACACGACAAATACGTAGAGGAGATAGAGGGAAACGGCGGCGAGCGCGCTCACCCGGAAACCGACGGAAGATGAGAGAAGGGGCGCAAGAATCGCTCCCATCACCGAAGCCGTGTTGTTGAACCCCCAGAGGAGAGCCACCCCGCCGACACCGCCTCCCCTCTCTCCCCACCCGATAAGCGGAGGGAAGAAGGTCCCTGCCATGGCGAAGGAAAATGCCCCGAGAAAGGCGAAAAGGAGCTTCCCCCAAAATCCGGCAAGAGCGAGCCTGAGGAGTTCATCCCGGGGAACGACGAAGAGGGGGAGAGAGAAAAAACCGAGGACGAGAAAAGTTTTGACGGTGGGAAGCCCTCTCCTCCTGCTGAGGAGCGCTCCCGACCCCGCTCCCGTGAGTGCCACGAGGAGCGTGACGGCGAAACCGCCCGCCTGCGAATCGAAGAAGAGCGAGCTCCTCCCGACGAAGAGGAGCTCGAGGAGAGTGAAGGCGAAACCGGAAAGCGTCCCTGCCAGGATTGTGGAAACGAGAACACCCCTCTGAACCCCTCCTGCCCTTCTGGCAAAGAAAGAGAGGGAAGGGAAGAAGACGAAGAAGAGAGAGAGGAGGAAAACGACGCAGGCCGTGAAAAGAACGAAGAGAGACCCCATCTCAACGAAGAAGTGCCAGTTCTTTCCGAGGGCTTTTCTCACCCGGGGAAGTGTCTCCAGTTTCAGAAAACGGAAGAAGTACGGCCTGTCGAGGGAAGGGGGTGATGCGTCGACGACCCGGTCCCGGGTCTCTCCCCCCAGCGCCCGGAGCATCTCCCTCTCGTAAGAGGGGTCGGAGAAATCTCCCCTCACGACGCGGTTCGGGAATATCGCCGAGAAACCGTTTTTCAATCCCCAGCCCAGAGCCCTCCGGGCGAATTCTCCTTCGAAACCGCCCGGCGAAAAGAAGAGGAGAAAACGAGAGTACCCGTAAAGAACGAGAAACCGGTCCCTGCGGCCCGGAGCGGCGACCTTCTCGAGGAGCGAGATGAGGCGGAGTTCCTCCCGAATGGGGACCTTCGCCCATCCGGTAAAGGCGAAAATCACCCTCTCCCCCCTTCCCAGCAGGACCTTCTCGAGAACCTCCTCCGTCAACAGGTAGCTCTCTGAAAGAGGCCTCCCCGTCGTTGCGGAAAACTCGAGGGCCCCCACGTCGGGGAAAAAGAAAAGGTCGAATCCGATCCCACGGGAAAGAAGCGCTCTCAGAGGAGACTCCTTGAGAACCCTGACAGGGCCCTTTCCGGGAACAAGGCGTTTCTTGAGAAATTCAACGGCGGCGGGGCGTTCGTCCACGACGAGAACTTCCTTCGATTTCTCCTCTGCGATGAGGGAAAGGGGAACGCTCCGGGGAAGCCCGACAACGAGGACTTTCCTCCCCAGGAGAAAGGGGAGCAGGTCGAGGTAGACCTCTTCCACTTCACCCTTCCCCTCCAGGTCCCACGCGGCAACTCCTCCATCCTGGAAAAGAATCTCCTGTCCTCCCTTCGCGACGGGACTTCGGGGAGAGAGACCGGGACGGTAGTGGAGAGAGCCCGACCGGGCAACGACGAATTCCCCCTCCGGCGCGTGAACCCTCTCCCTGATTTCGCAGTCTCCCGCCCTCAGCACCGAGGCGAGGGAGGAGTAGACGGAAACACTCTCGAAACGGGACGCGAAAAACGATGAGGCGAGAAGTGCGAGAAAACAGAAGCCGAGGCGAAGGGCGATTTTCCCCCTATTGCCGGGAATGAGAAGGGGGAGAGAGAGGAAGAGCGACGTAGCCACGAGCCACCCGGGAGGAAGGACTCCCGCAAGGGCCCACCAGACGAGGACACCTGCTCCCCCTCCAGTGAGAGACGCCCCGTAGAGGGTGAACTCTCTCCCCGGAGAGAGTGCAAGGGCGCATCCCACAACGGCGCCTGAAACAGCGAAAGGAAGGGAAAAGAAAACGAGGAGGACGAGGAATTTTCCCCACTCGAGGGGCGAGAGGAAGAGGTGGAGGGATTCGACCCGCACAAGGAAGAGAACCGCCTGAAGGGAGAAGAGCGAGACGGGAAGGAGGCGACCGAAGAGGAGGACGCTCCCCGAATCCCTCCCCCACTTTCTCACGAGAAACCAGGAATAGCCGTACCCGAGGAGGGAAATTCCCACGGCCGTCGAGGCGAAGCGCGAGTCCCCCACGAGGGTGAGGTAGCGGTAGAGGGAGAGTTCAAGGAAGAGCGACACCGTTTGAGAGAGGAAGACGGGGAAGAGCACAGGCCCCCCCTCAGTGACCGACGAGGGGAACGAACACCACGGGGAGGATTCCCCTCGTCTGAACCGCTCCGTCCTCCCTCTTTTCCACGAGCATGAGCGTCTGCGTCATAAAGGGCTGCCCCACGGGGATGACCATCCGCCCCCCCGGTTTCAGCTGCTCCACCAGAGGAGGGGGGACGTGTGGCGCCGCGCAGGTGACGACGATTCCGTCGTAGGGCGCCTTCGGGAGATACCCGTAATAACCGTCCCCGTGAATGACGGTGACGGTCGTGTATCCGAGGCGTCTCAACCGCTCCCGCGCGCTCTCAGCGAGGGACCTTACGATTTCCACAGAAACCACTTCAGCCCCCATTTCCGCCAGGACGGCCGCCTGGTATCCCGACCCGGTTCCCACCTCGAGGACACGGTCTCCCTTCTTCACCTTGAGGAGTTCGGTCATGAGCGCCACGATGTAGGGCTGGGAGATAGTCTGCCCCTCCCCGATGGGGAGCGGTCTGTCCTCGTAAGCCTCCCCCCGGAGATACCAGGGGACGAAGAGGTGGCGAGGGACTTTCCTCATCGCCGCGAGGACCCGCCCGTCCTCCACCCCCCTCCTCTCTATCTGCTCCTTCACCATTCTGAGGCGGTCCCCCTCGAAGGGGTCAGGGGAGACTCTCTCTGCAGGTGCAGGGGAGCTCATAAGAGCCCACAGGGCGAGCCCGGCCACGAAAGAGAGGAGAATCTTAAATCTCCATGGAAGACTTTTCGTCCCCATCACCATCAGTTTACCCGCAACGCCGCCGCGCCACATCCGTGAAAAAAGCCCCGGTATAATGGAAGGAAGCGGAGGGAATTATCGTGCTTCTAACACCCAGGACCCTTCCTCCCTTTTCGTCCCTGGTGGGTCACGAGT
>RFHC01000141.1 GCA_003696505.1 Deltaproteobacteria bacterium | reverse complement strand
GATTAAATGTGGATTTCGGATGGCGGAGTGCGGAATGAGAGATAACCAGGGATTTCGGATTTCGGAATGCGGAATGCGGAATGAGAGATTACGGTTTGAAACCCGGCAAACAGGGATGAAAAAACCCGTCCTGGCGTGGGGAGATGAACCGATGGAAATAAGACGCAGATGGAATGTAGTGACATCTCTTTTCCTCATCCTGGCCTTCCTTTCCCTCGGAAGCGCATGTTCAAGAGGGGTGAATGCGGGGAACGACGATTACCTCGTCCGGCTGGCGAGGAGGGAGAAAAAAATCGTCATCGCCGATTTCGGGCTCGGTCTCTGCCAGCAGTGCAAGAAGCAGTCGAGGATTCTCGACGAGATTCAGAGGGACTTCCCAGACGAGGTTCTCGTCAGGAGGGTAAACGTAAATGAAGAACAGTCCCTCACGAGAAAGTACCGGATTATGCAGATTCCCACTCTCGTTTTCTTCAACGAGCAGGGGGAGGTCGTCTTCGTCCACATCGGGGTCATGCCCTACGAGAGAGTGTCCCGGGAGATACGGGAAATACGGGAAGTCTCAGGGTCACGCTGACCGGCGGCGCGGTGAACAGAGAACAGGAGGGTTTGCGGTATGAGCACATTTATCATCATGTCCCTGGGGCTTGCGGTTCTCGCCGTGATTTCCGGCATGCTAGGACTCGGCGTCGCCTTCTCTGCAGTTCCTTTCCTCTCTCTCTTCCTTCCCGACCTGGTAAACCAGGTGCAACCGCTCACCCTGCTTCTCAACGGCCTGACCGCCCTTTTCGCCACTTTCGGTTTCGCCAGAAGCGGGTTTGTAGATTGGAGGAAGGCAATCATCCTCGCCGTCGTCACGACCCTGTCCGCCCCCGTCGGCGCCTATCTCGCCCACTTTATCCCCCAGAAGTACATCCTCTTCGTCTACCTGGTCGTCGTCATTTATCTTGCTTACAGCCTCTTCAAACCGGTGAAGGGGGAAGGGAGAGAAAAGGAGAACTTCACTCTGGCGCTCTTCTTCGCTGTCCCCATCTCGATTCTCGCCGGGTTTCTCGGTATCGGTCCAGGTTTCCTCCTTATGCCCACCCTCATCCTCGTGGGGTTTGAGCCGAAGAAGGCGGCAGGGATAAACGCCTTCGCCGTGACGCCCCCATCCTTCTCTGCTCTCGTTCCCCACCTTGCCACGGCCGTGTGGGACCTGAAACTCACGGTCACGCTCCTGGTCCTCGGGGCGGCAGGGGCCTTTGTCGGCGCGAGGATAACGAGCCTCTACGTGCCGGGACAGAGGTTGAAACAGATTTTCGGAATTCTCATCGTGGTCATGACCGCTTACAAGATTTACACGATGTTCTGACCTGACTTTGCGGGACCGAAACGAGGGAGAAGAAAAATGATGGATATTCTTCAGAATGCCGGCACCTACATAGAGGCCAGTCCCCTCATCGCCGTGGGAGTGGTCTTTCTCGGAGGGCTGGTCTCCGCCTCGAGCCCCTGCGTTCTCGCCGCCATCCCTCTGGTAATCGGGTTCGTGGGGGGATACGCGGAGGGAGACAGCAGGAAGGCCCTCTGGTTTTCTCTCTCTTTTCTCGCGGGGCTCACCCTCACCTTTACGATACTGGGGATGGTGGCCGCCTGGTTCGGGACGCTCTTCGGGGACGTGAGCAGCCTTTTCTACTATGTCGTGGCGCTTTTGCTCTTCCTCGTCTCTCTGGACCTGTTCGGGGTCCCCATCTTCAGGTTCCGGGGCGTGGACCTGACAGGGATGAAGGTGACGGGACTTGCAGGCGCCTTTCTCGTGGGCGGGCTCTTCGGGGTCGTCTCCTCGCCCTGCGCGACCCCCGTCCTGGGGGCAATCCTCCTCTACGTGGCGTACAAGAAGAGCCTCCTCTACGGCGGCCTCCTCCTGTTCGTCTACGCTCTGGGGCACTTTTCCCTCGTTCTGGCGGCGGGAGTCTCCACTTCCTTCGTCCAGAAGGTCGCCTCTTCACGATGGGCGAGCGGAGCCGGGGCGGTGATGAAAAAACTCTTCGGCGCCGTGACGCTGGCGCTGGCTGTGTATGTCCTTTCCATAGGGTTGTCAAAATAAAAAAGGAGGTTTTCACCATGGTCGATCCAAAAGAATATCTGGAGAGGGGTCTCTTTTTCCACGGTCACAGGTGCCCGGCCATGCCCATGGGGCTTCGGCTCGGTGCCGCTCTCATGAACGCCCTCGGGGTCTCGAGGGCGAAGGACGGCCAGCTCGTTGCTCTCGTGGAGCTCGGCGATGACCACTGCGCCACCTGTTTCGCCGACGGGGTGCAGATGATTACGGGGTGCACCTTCGGCAAGGGAAACATAAAGAAACTTCACTACGGGAAATGGGGCGTGACCCTCATCGACAAGGCATCGAAGCGCGCCGTCAGGGGCGTGCCGAAGGCCGAGGCAATGCTCGCCAACAAACAGACCCCGTTCTTCAAGGACTACAGGGAAAAGGGAATTCCCGCGTCAGAAGTCCCGCCGGAGGTGGTTGACCCCCTCGTGGAAAAGGTGATGAATGCCCCGGAAGAGATGCTCTTCACCGTGGGGGAGGTTTTCAATTATGACTGGGAAGACCCTCCCCACTCCTTCAGGTCCTTTGTCTGTGACCTCTGCGGCGAGATGGTGGTGGAAGAGTACGGCCGTGTGAGGGACGAGAAGAGGATCTGCATCCCCTGCCAGGAGAAGGTGGTGAAGGGGGCCTTCTGAGGCTGTTGTTTTCCTCTCCGGGACGTGGGGGAAACTCCGGTTACCTCCCGCGCCCGGATTTTTCTTTTCCCGGGGGAAGGGGAAAACTCCAGTTTGAGGAAGAGAAGATGATTATTGTAATCGCCTCTGTCATATTCGTTCTCGCTTTTCTCTTTTCCATGCTCGGGCTCGGGGGAGCCATGCTCTACATCCCCGTGTTCAAGTGGTTCGGATACGATTTCAAGAGCGTCGCCATTCCAACGGGCCTCTTCCTGAACGGCGTCACGGCCTTATCTGCGTCGGTCTTCTATCTGAGGGCGAAGATGGTTGACGTGAAAGGTTCGATTCCCATGATCGTCACCTCGTTTATCGGTGCGCCTCTTGGAGCCGTGGCGACGAAGTACGTTCCCACGAAAACGCTTATCATTCTCTTCTCAGCCGGCATGGTCTTCGCCGGGGTGAGGATGCTCATCAGTTCCGGGCAGAAAGAGTCCGAAGAGCTTTTGCCCTTCAGGAAGAGAGCCCTCCTGACGGGGGCGGCTGGATTTTTCATCGGGTTCATCGCGGGCCTTCTCGGCATCGGGGGAGGATTCCTCTTCGTCCCCATGATGCTCGCCGTCGGATACCCGACCAAGCAGGCTGCCGCCACATCTTCGTTCATCGTGGTATTTTCCTCCTTCTCCGGCTTCGTCGGACATGTGGCGGAAGGCCACTTCCACCTTCCCCTCCTCGTGTCCACGACGGTTGCCGTCGTGGTGGCGTCTCAGCTGGGAGCAAAGGTGATGAAGGAGAAGATGAAAGCCCGGTGGATAAAGCGGATATTCGGTATCGTCCTCCTCGGTGTGGCCCTGAAACTGGGGTGGAAGATTGTTTTTTAAGGTGACCCGGGTATCGGAATATGCGACGAATTAAAAGGGAGAGTGCTATAATTACGGAACTTCCGCGCAATTGCGCCTTTGTTCTGTTTCTGCCCTTTCGTTTTCTCTCCGGGAAAATGAGGGTAGTTTCCATGAAACAAAAAGTTCTGGAGGTATGTTCCCATGTCGGGCGAGAAGAGGAGTGAGAAGAAAAAGCTCAATTTCTTCGAGAGGTACCTTACGTTATGGGTGGCGGTCTGCATGGTCCTGGGAGTTATCGTGGGCAAGACCTTCCCCGGGATTGTGGACAGGCTGAGGACCCTTGAGTTCGGCGAGGGTTCTCAGATAAATATCCCCATCGCCGTCCTCATCTGGCTCATGATTTACCCGATGATGATAAAGATCGATTTCTCCTCCATCCTGGGCGTGCGGAAACGCCCGAAGGGGCTCTTCATTACCCTCTTCGTGAACTGGCTCGTCAAACCTTTCAGCATGGCCCTGTTCGGGTATCTCTTTTTCAAAGTTCTCTTTCTCCCCCTCGTCGGTCCCGAACTGGCGGACCAGTACCTGGCGGGCACGATCATCCTCGCTGCGGCTCCCTGCACCGCCATGGTCTTCGTCTGGAGTTACCTCACCGACGGCGACCCGGCCTACACGCTCGTTCAGGTCTCGGTGAACGACCTTATCATGCTTGTTCTTTTCGCGCCCATCGTGAAGTTCCTCGTCTCGGGGGCGTCGAATCTGACCGTTCCCTTCAACGTCCTCATCTCCGCGGTGTTCTTCTTCATCGTCATTCCCCTCACCCTCGGGACTCTGACGAGGACCGTTCTTTTGAAGACGAAGGGAGAGGAGTGGTTCAACACCGTGTTCATTCCCTTCTTCCACCCGATAACGGTTATCGCGCTTCTGACGACGCTCGTGTTCATCTTCGCCTTCCAGGCGGACAACATCACGTCCCGCTTCTTCCATGTCGTCCTCATCGCGGTGCCCATCCTCATCCAGGTCTACTTCAACTCATCCCTCACCTACGGCCTCATGAAGTTCTTCAAGGTGGAGCACAGCGTTGCGGCGCCGGGGGCTCTCATCGGGGCGAGCAACTTCTTCGAACTCGCCGTTGCGACAGCGATAGCCCTTTACGGTCCCGGGTCGGGAGCCGCGCTGGCCACGGTTGTGGGTGTCCTCGTTGAGGTGCCCGTCATGCTGTCGGTGTGCGCCATCTGTAACCGCACCCGTCACTGGTTCGACGCGGACCTTGAAGCCGTGCCGGTCCGGGTAAAGAGGGAAAGGTGACGGGGAAGCGCTGGTTTTCCGGGGAGAAAAAGAGAAAAGGGCGGGGGAGATTCCCCGCCCTTTGATTGCCTGCTCGGGCCGGGGGGAAGGTTACGCCCTTACCAGTTTCACCCTCGTGTCGTAGAAAGACGAACTTCCCCCGATGGGGTCCGTGAGGCACACGTTGCCCAGGTGAGGGTCTACCCGCATGGCAGCGTTGGGACAGAGACCGGTCCGCCGCCTCGGGTCACCCTTGATGACCTTTCCGCTAACTTCAGAGTCGGAAGCGCCGTAGCCCCAGTGGCCGAAGTGCCAGGAGACAGCGACCACGCCCGGTCGAATCCCTTCCACTGCTTTCACCTTCCCCACCATGTCGACGCCATCCCTGTTGGGGAGGTGCCACTTTCCATCCGGATTCGTGGCGGAGACGATTCGAGCCCTGTCGCCGTCCCTCAGCCCGAACTTCTTCGCCGTCTCCGGGTGGACGAGGATGTAGTTTTCCGGGAGGATGGTTGACATCCAGTAGTCTGTGGGGAGCGTCCTCGACTGTCCTCCCAGGATGTCCTTGTAGGTTATCAGCTGGAGGGGGAATTCCTCGTCCTTTATTTCCTTTCCGGTGCTGTCCTTGACCGGCTCGTAGATGCCGAGTCCGGAGAAAAATTCTCCGGTCATCGAGTTTCGCGCCGTTGCCACCGTTTCCACGTAGAGGTTGAACATCTTTCCGAAGCGGTGCTTGACGAACCCTTTCCCCTCAACTGCCTTCTCATCCCAGTCTTCCCATCGGCCTCCGCGGTTGAGCAGGTAGACCACCTTCTTCCAGTTTTCGCTTCCCACGGCTTTCTCCCACCGCTTCGGGTCGAAGACCGATTTTTCCAGGTGCCTCCTCGCCGTGAGGAAGAGATTCATCTCCTTCTCGTCTGCGTCGGGGAGTTCCTCACCCTCTTTGTCACCCCAGGCGAGGTTGGCGGCGAGTTTCAGGAAGAAGTCTTCCGGCCGAGTGAAGTCCCACCCCTTCCCGAATCCGTTCTTACCGCATCCGGGGAGGCCGAGTTTCTCGGCGATTGCGAGGAGGACGGCCTCAAAGGATATGTGAGTCTTTTCCCCGAAGACCTCCACGACGTCTGTGAGAGGGGTCACCGTGGGCTGTCTGAACTTGGATGCCTTGAACGGAGAGTCGGGCGTGGTGTGGGGCGACCCGAACCTCTCCCATATTGCGGTGTCAGGGAAGATGTAGTCGGCGTACATGGAGGTTTCGCCGATGACGATGTCCGTGGCGATGATGAGGGGTATCTTTTCCGGGTCGGCGAGAATCTCAAGGGCTGTATGTCCCGCAGGAGGGGCGAATCCTGGCGTCCCTTTGTGTATCCAGAGGATGTCTATGCCGTAGGGATACCTGTCAGCCGCTGAGGGGATGATTTCCTGGTAGACGTTGGAACTGAAGGGGTACCAGGGCCTCTTCGCGGGATAGCCGTTGAAGAGGGTGCTCTTCTCGTAAGAGGACTTCTCTCTCGTCAGTTTGTGTCCGAAGGCGGTCAGTTTCCCGGGATGCATCTTCCCCAGGTCGAAGGGTTTTTTCCGTTTGTTGCCCAGCTCGTGCCAGTGCCCGCCGCCTGCGGTCATCCCGCCCTGCCAGTCGGCGTTGCCGATGAGGAGGTTGAGGGTGATGATGGCCTGACCGTTGTAGTAGCCGTTTGTGTGCTGGACGGGACCGCGGTAGAGTTCAGCGCACGCTTTTTTCCCGTGGGAGGTGAACTCCTTCGCAACCTCCTCTATGTCGGAGACGGGGATTCCGCAGATTTCCGACCATTCCTTCATCGAGCGGGAGAAGGCATATTCCTTCAAGAGGGTGAACGCCGTCTTCACCTTCGCGCCGCCCACTTCCCCGTCGTATTCCAGTTCTCCCATGACGACAGATTTCGAATCAGAGGGGTTGACCGGCACGGGCTTGCCGTTGGAAATGACGACGAACTCGTTTTCTCCCCCGATTCCCGCTTCTTTCGCGCGCAGGAGGGCGCCGGGCCGGCCGTTTTCGATTTTCACCAGGTAGGTTGCGTTCGTCCAGGTCGATTCGCCGTGGGCTTTCGCTGCGGCTTTGTTCGCGTTTCTCAGGTAAGTCTCGTCGAACCTCTTGTTTTCGATGATGTAACGGGTCATGGCGTTTGCCAGAGCGGCATCTGTCCCCGGTTTTACCGGAAGCCACTTCCACGCCTTCGCCGCGGTCTTGCTCATCCGCGGGTCGACGACGGCGATTTTCAGCCTTCCCGACGTGACGCCGTCTGTTATCTTCTCCGCCATGATGGGGGGACCGAAGTTCGCCTCGAAAGCCCCTGTCCCGAAGAAGATGATGAACTCGGAGTTCATCGCATCGGGCTTCATGTGGTGCTTCCCCTTCCCCCACTTTCCGTCCTTAAACTGCCGTGTCATCTCGTTGAAGGCGATGTGGTGGGACTGCTCGCAGATGGTGGTGTGCTCGTAGAAGTTAACGCTTCCGAAACTCCCGTGGACCCACCTCTTCGCCAGTTCTTTCCTTCCGTGCTCGATGCGGCCCGCCTGGAGGACAAACCTGTTGTTCACCGGCCCCAGGTCGGGGTGGTCCGGGTCGATGAGGACGCTCAGGTGGTTCTTGTATTTTTTCTTGAACTCCTGGACCGTCATCTTCCCGGATGCAACCTTCTTCGCATCAGACGCCATCTTTTTCGAGAGGTCTGGGTCTTTCAGTTTGTAGAGGTCTTTGAAACCCGGGACGTGCCTGTCCTCGCCGATGTGGGCGAATAGTTTCCCGCCGTTGACGATTTCGTCGATTGCCCTGTCGAAGGGGATGACCTCCCATTTGTTCGACCCGCGCGGACCTTTCCTCTTGAGGACCTTCACTATCCTGTACGGGTCATAGAGGGACTGAACCCCCGCCTGCCCTTTGGGGCAGACCTTCGCGTCTATCTTCGCCGCCTCAAAGGGAGATGTCTTCATCGGGAGGTGGGGGATGAGGTTCTGCGGCGTGTAGGGGTTCCCGTCGATTTTCACTGCCACCCCGTTGAGCACCTTCACCTTTATCGGGCAGGCGGTGTGGCACTGCAGGCAGACCGAGTAAATGACGTGAGAGGCGTCCGCTAAGGGATAGGCTTCTCCTTTCTTGCCCATCGCCCAGGCTTCCCTCACCGGGTCCAGGGAACTGCCGAATTTGTGCATGAGGAAGGCAGACCCTCCGACGACGGCGGAGGTTTTTATCAGCTGACGCCTCGTCAGTTTAATGTTCTGAAGAATGTTTCCCATTTCGCAGGTGTCTTTTTTCTTTTCCATGGCATCCCCCTTTACTCGTGGCATTCAAGGCAGGTGGTGGGTGTTATCTGTATCATCTTCGTCCTCGTCTCGAACCCGAGGTAGTACACCCTCGGCTCCGTGCCTTCACCCGACTTGATTCGCCAGACGCCCTTTTTCGAGATGAGCTCTGATACGAGGGATTTCGGGTCGCTCCCGTCGCCGAAATACATCGCCCTGCCGATGCAGGTGGAGACGCAGGCGGGGAGCATCCCCTCCCTCAGGCGGTGGAGGCAGAAGGTGCACTTCCGGATGGCACCTTTGAGGGCTCCTCCCTTTCTCGTGAGCTTCTTCCCGTACTCGAAGAAAGAGCGCGTCTCGTAGGGTTCCAGCACCGGCGTGTTCTCCGTGTAGAAGGTCCCGTCGTCGGCGACGATTGCCGTGTAGGGGCACGCTTTCTGCGCCGCTTCTCCTGCCTTCGGATTTTTCTTCAACTTCTCGTAGTTGAAGACGACGATTCCGTCCTTCCTCTTCGTAATGGCGTCTTTTGCGATTTTGTCCGCCGCGGCTTTGCAGGGAGGTTTGTCGCACTGCTGGCAGTTGGTGGGCATGAAGAATCGGTCCAGGGTGGGGTACTCTCCGCTCTCCACCTCGAACACCACCCGGTAGGACGACCCCGGCGGCGCCACGTTTTCCGCCATGCAGGAGACGCTGCAGGCGTGGCACCCGACGCATTTGCGGACGTCGACCACCATGACCCACGACCTTTCGTCCTCGGGTTTTTTCAGCGCCCGGGACAGGTCCTCGTGCATCCTCTGAATTTCTCCCCGTGACATGGTTCCTCCTTTCTCTGGATGTTTACGACGTGCCTTCTCTTAATCGATTGATGAGGATGGAAAATAAAGGATTGGTTCCGGTGTAAGCGGGTCTGCTGTGGCGTGGGGGGGAAGTGGTATGTGGTGGAAGAAACCGTCATGGGAAGTTCCCCCTCGCTTCTGGAATTTGAGATATCATTTGATAATATTAGTATTTATCATTAAAAAAGTAAACGATGAATCCTGTTCATCATACGAGAGGGGATAATCCGCAGGTGAGGGACCGTATCTTTCGCGCGGCGTGTGAGGTAAGCGGAGGGCTGGGAGACCTGGGGGTCTTCCTCCCTCTGGCGCTTGCGCTCGTCCTTTCGGGACACTATCCTCCCCGACCCCTCTTTCTCGCGGCGGGCCTCTTCTACGTGGGAAGCGCCCTCTTCTTCCGGCTTCCCATGCCGGTCCAGCCCCTGAAGGCGATGGCCGCAATCGCGCTCGTGGCGGGAGTCCCTTACGACACCATGAGAGTGGCAGGACTGGAGTTTTCCCTCATCCTTCTCTTCTTCCTCATCCCCGGTGTTCTCTCATTCATAAAAACCATCTTTACCCCTCCCGTTGTGAGGGGGATTCAGCTGGGCGTCGGCCTCTTCCTCGTCCAGGCAGGTATCTCCCTGGGGATGAAAAATCCCCACCTCTTTCTCCTGGGAGGATTAATCCTTCTCCTCGCCTTTTTCGCCCGGAGGTGGATTCCCCCCCTCATCCCCCTCATCGCCGGGGGAGTGGTCGTCGCTCTCGCATCTCCCTCCGGAATTCCTGCGTCAGGCTCAGCTTCCCTCCTCTGGCCGGGGGGATTTTCCCTCTCACCCGACGCGCTCCTTTCGGCGTTCGTCCTCCTCGTCGTCCCTCAGGCGGGGCTGACCCTCGGCAACGCCATCGTCGCGACGGAGCAGACGGCGAGGGACCTTTTCGGAGAACGGGCAAAACGCGCGACCATGAGGAACATCACCGCTTCCATCGCGGGCGGGAATTTCTTGAGCGCCCTCCTCGGGGGAATTCCCATGTGTCACGGCTCGGGAGGGATGACGGCGCACTACAGCTTTGGCGCGAGGACGGAAAAGGCCACGGTTTTCACGGGGGTTCTCTTCCTCTTCCTCGCCTTATTCCTCCAGGGGAAACCTCTCGAAGTTCTCCTCTCTTTCCCTGAGCCTTTCCTCGGCGTTACCCTGGTTGTTGCCGGAGCTGCTCACGGGTTCCTCGCGCGGAAGGAACTCGCATCTTTCAGGAGCGGCGCGGTGGTGCTGACGACGGCACTTCTCTCCTTCTTCACCCACAACATCACCGCGGGCGCGCTCGGGGGGATTGTCCTTTCCCGCCTCCTCCCACTTCTCACACCGGAGAAGGGGGGCGGAGAGTGAGGGTCGTCTCGGTGAGGGGAAAATCGGGCACCGGGAAGAGCACACTTATCGAGAGGCTCGTGAGGACCCTGACCGGCAGGGGATTTCGCGTCGCGTACCTGAAGCACTCGCATCATGCGTACGACTTCGGTCCTGAGGGGAAAGACACGACGAGGATGCTCCGGGCGGGTGCGGCGAAGGCGGTCTTCGCGGGGGAGGGAATGGTCGTCGAGGTGACACCCGGGACTCCTCCCCCTCTCTCAGACCTGATATCCTCGATGAGAGGCGTGGACCTGGTCATTCTCGAAGGGGGAAGGGAGGAGGACCTGCCCGCAATCGTCCTTGACCTTCCGGAGGGAGGAGGGAAGAGGAGGGCCTCTTTCATTGAGGAGGGGGAGGAAATTTCCCGCGCTGAAGGGGACGAGGAGATTTTTCAGGCTTCACTCAGGTTCATCATCAAAGAAGAGAAGGGAGGAAAGGATTCATGATTCGCTACGAAGAGGCGCTCGAGCTCATTCTCGCGAAAGTTCACCGGGGGGAGCCCGAGGTGGTCTCCCTGAAGGATAGTTTCGGACGGGTTATCGCAGCCGACGCTCCCGCCACGCTGGACCACCCATCGTTCGACAACTCCGCCATGGACGGTTACGCCGTCGTTGCCGAATCTGTCCGGGGGGCTTCCCGGGAAAATCCCGTCTCCCTGAAGTTCGTCGGGGACGTTCCCGCCGGTGGAGACGATTCCATCGTCGTCGGTCCGGGAGAAGCTGCCCGAATCGGGACAGGTGCGAAGATTCCCCGTGGCGCCGATACCGTCGTCATCGTGGAAAACACGGATTTTAGGGACGGACAGGTGGTCGTGTACCAGGGAGAGCCCGAAGGGAGGCACATCAGGCGGGCAGGGGAGGACTTCAGGAAGGGGGATGTTCTGGTAAAGGAGGGGACGGTCATCGGTCCTCCCGAAGTGTGCTACCTGGCTGCAAACGGTTATGCCTCCGTTTCCGTTTACCGGAGGCCGCGGGTAGGAATCCTCTCGACGGGGACGGAGCTCGTCCCGGTCGACTCTCCCGTCAGCGGGACGAAAGTGCGCGACTCCAACAGCGCCACCATCAGGGCTCTCGCCGAGCGCGCGGGGGCGGTGGCAGAAGTCCTTCCGAGTCTCCCCGACGAGAGGGATGAGATTGTCCGCTTCATAGGGGAGCGGATGAGGTCTTTCGACTTCTTCGTGACCATTGGCGGGATATCCATGGGGGCCCACGATTACGTGGGCGAGGCACTCGAGGCGGCAGGTGCGAAGATGGAGTTCTGGAAGGTTGCCATCAGGCCGGGCAAGCCCTTTGGATTCGGCACTGCGGGGAATACCCTCGTCTTCGCTCTCCCGGGGAACCCCGTCTCCTGTTACATAACGTTCGAGATATTTGCACGACCCGCAATTGCCAGGTTTTGCGGGAGGAAACCTCCTTACAGGGAGTTCATCACCGCCACTCTCGGGGAGGATGTCAAGAAAAAGAAGGGTCTCACCACTTTCGTGAGGGGGAGGATTGTGGGAGACGCGCCCGACGTGACTTTCCTCCCGTATAAAAAACAGGGCTCGGGAATGATCAGCACCCTCGTGGAGTGCGACGCCGTTTTCGTCGCCCCCGAGGGGAGAGAAACAGTCGAAAAGGGGGAGAGGATATCCGTCTTTCGCCTGTGACTGCTGTAGCCATCGTCTGTGGCGGATATGGAAGGAGGATGGGGTTTCCAAAGGTCCGCCTCAGGTGGGGGAAACGCTATCTTTACGAAGTTCTCGTCAGCCGTTTCGCCCCCCACGCGAGGGAGGTCCTCCTCGTGACGAGCGATGAGGTGGAGGTTCCTGCAGTCCCAGCGGGCGTAGCGGTGGCGACCGACCTGGTCGAGGGGGCCGGTCCCCTGGGGGGGATATATACCGCTCTTGCACAGGCCGGGACGGAATTCGTCTTTACCCTTGCCGTCGACCTGCCCTTCGCAGACCCGCGGTTTCTCTCCCTCGCGTCTGGACTCGTGGAAAGGGGAGAGGAATTCGACCTCTACATTCCGTTTTCAGGCGGGAAGTATCATCCCCTCCACGCGCTCTACAGGAGGGAGTGCGCGGCACGAATGAGGGAGATTATCGAAACCGGGGAGAGAAGGGCGCAGAGGGTGGTCGATTATTTCCGGTCGCGCGTGATTTCAGAAGAGGAACTCGTAAAAGCCGGCATTTCCCCCCGAACTTTCACCAATATCAATACCCCCGATGAGTACCGGGCACTCAGGGAGTTTTCTGGGATTTCGGATTGCGGATTGCGGAATGGGGAATGAGAAATTGCGGAATGCGGAATGTGTCATCGGACCGATGAGCCTCCGAACATCCGAACCACCGAACCACCGGTCCTCCGAACAACCGCAAAATCCGTAGGGGAGCGGTGGGATCTGAGCTAAGTCGAAGGTCATGAAATTCACGAGGTTCACGAGGTTCACGAACCAGCGGACTGACGAGCATCAGAGCATCGGAACCTCCGAGCATCCGATTAAATGTGGATTTCGGATGGCGGAGTGCGGAATGAGGGATAACCAGGGATTTCGGATTTCGGATATCGGAATGCGGAATGGGGAATAACGGTTCGGAACCCGGGAAACAGGTATTGAAAAAACCGTAGGGGAGCGGTTTATCCGCTCCCGGTCAATAAAGGCGGGGTGGGACCTGAGCAGGGTCGAAGGT
>RFHC01000140.1 GCA_003696505.1 Deltaproteobacteria bacterium | reverse complement strand
GCGATGTAGCGCGCCATGTAGGAGGCAGACCTGTCCACCTTGGAGGGGTCCTTCCCGGAGAAAGCCCCTCCGCCGTGCCGGCTGTAGCCTCCATACGTATCGACGATGATTTTCCGGCCCGTCAATCCCGTGTCTCCCATGGGTCCGCCCGTTTCAAACCTCCCCGTCGGGTTGACCAGGTACCTGGTCGATTCGGTGATGAACTCGGGAGGGATGACCTTCTTCACCACCTCTTCCACAATTCCCTCCTCGAGAGTCTTCCTCTCCACTTCGGGCGTGTGCTGGGAGGAAACGACCACCGTCGTGACTTCAACAGGACGCCCCTCGTCGTACTTCACCGTCACCTGACACTTGCCGTCGGGGCGGAGGAAGGGAAGAATTCCCTCTTTTCTGCACTGGGCCAGGCGTCGCGAAATCCTGTGAGCAATCATGATGGGGAGGGGCATCAACTCCGGCGTTTCCGTGCAGGCGAAACCGAACATCATCCCCTGGTCCCCCGCCCCCTGCTCTTCCACTGACCCCCGGTCGACGCCCATTGCGATGTCGGGGGACTGTCTGTTGAAGGCCGTCACGACCGAACAGGTCCGGGCGTCGAACCCCATCTCTGAAGAGACGTACCCGATTTCCTCGATAACCCTGCGGGCTATCTCCTGAGGGTCGTAGGTAGCTCTCGTCGTCACCTCGCCCGCCATGAAAACGATGCCGGTCGTAACGAGGACCTCGCACGCGACCCGGGCATTTCTGTCCTGGGCTATGATTTCGTCGAGAACAGCGTCTGATATCTGGTCCGCAATCTTGTCAGGGTGCCCCTCCGTCACGGACTCAGAAGTGAACAGGTAAGGTCTGTCAATCATCTCTCCTCTCCTTCACATTTCCTATCAAGATTGGCAACCGCTGGAATTTATACCACATCGCAGTTCACTTATCATTCATTTCTTCGGGATAGAGCTCTTCGAAGAGGGATTTGACGCGTCTCAAAACCTCATCTCCCGTTTCGTAGGAGAAGAGTTCCTCAACGAAATTCTCCAGCTCTGCCCGGCTCGACTTCCTGATGAGGGACTTCACAACGGGGATGGAAGAAGCATTCATGCTCAGCTCGTCGAGACCGAGCCCGAGAAGGACGGGAATATACAAGGGTTCTCCCGCCATTTCGCCGCACATCCCAACCGGAATCCCGGCTTTCTTCGCCGCGTCGATAATCGTCCGGATCATCCGGAGGAGCGCCGGATGGAGGGGCTCATAGAGATAGGTAACGTACTCATTTACCCGGTCAATTGCGATGGCGTACTGAATCAGGTCGTTGGTCCCGATGCTGAAGAAGTCCACCATCCTGGCGAGAATGTCCGATATGAGAGCAGCAGAGGGGACCTCAATCATTATCCCCAGCTCAACTCTTTCAGAGAAGGGAAGGCCGTCCCGCTTCAGTTCCCCCTTCACTTCCTCGAATATCTTTCTCGTCTCCCTCACCTCCTGGACTCCGGAAATCATCGGAATGAGAACGCGCACGTCACCGAACTTCGACGCTCTCAGTATCGCCCGCAACTGGGTCCGGAAAATCTCCTTCTCCCGGAGGCAGAACCTTATCGCCCTGAGCCCCATTGCCGGGTTCATTTCCTCCGCAAGGTCGATGTGGCTGGCAAACTTGTCTCCGCCCAGGTCTATGGTCCTGATGACGACGGGAGAATCGTGAAATTTCTCCACAACCCTCCGGTAAATCTCAAACTGCTCTTCCTCGTCGGGAAGGCTCCTCCTGTTCAGGAAGATGAATTCCGTCCGGTAGAGGCCTATTCCGTCCGCCCCCAGCTGAAGCGCCTGGTCCGCCTCCTCGGGGAGTTCGATGTTCGCCATCACCATCATCCGGTGGCCGTCGCGGGTCACGGCGGGGAGTTTGGAAAACTTGACGAGGCTTTTCCTCCGCTTCTCGGAGCGGACCAGTTTCTTCCGGTACTCTTCTTCGACAGAAGCGTCCGGGGAGATGATAACGGTCCCTTCGTAACCGTCGACGATAACCCGGGCTCCCGGGTAGAAGTGTTCCGTCACGTTGCCCAGCCCGACGACTGCGGGAATTCCAATGGAGCGGGCAACGATAGCCGTGTGGGAAGTCCTGCTCCCCACATCCGTGGCAAACCCCCGGACGGGCCGGCTCAGCATCTGCGCCGTATCAGCCGGGGAGAGGTCGTGGGCGACGACGACCACCTCCTCGGTGATATCCGAGATAGAATCCACCTTCCTTCCCGCAAGATTCTCGAAAATTCTGTGGGCGATTTGCTTTATGTCGTCACCTCTCTCCTTGAGATAGGCGTCCTCTATCCTGTGGAAGGAGTTGATGATTCCGGTGAGAACCCTGTTCAGGGCCCACTCCGCCTTGAACCGGTAGTCCCTGATGAGCTTCACCGTCGAGTCGATGAGCATCGAATCTTCGAGAAGACCCAGGTGAACGTCGAGAATTCGAGCGTGCTCGCTCTCCCGGTCCGGCAGGGAATCCCTTATCTCCCTGAGCTGGGACTTCGACTTCTCCACTGCCTTGAGAAATTTCTCCACCTCATCTTCGACCATGTAGTCGGGGACGTAGGACTTGACGAAACTGGGGAGGGACCTCTCCAGGTAGAACCCCTCCGCGATGGCGATTCCCGGAGAAGCGGGAATTCCCCTGAGGACAATGTTCGTCTTCTGCTCCCCCTTCACTTCTCCTCTCCGAAACGGTCCTTGATGAGCTCCCCGATGGCATCGACGGCCTCCAGGGCGTCCTCACCGCGCGCCTCGACGGTGATGACCGACCCCTTTGGAGCAGCAAGCATGAGGATACCCATGATGCTCTTTCCGTTCACTTCCACGCCGTCCTTGACGAGTTTTATCTCCGACGAGAACTTTCCCGCCAGGTTTGCGAGTGCAGAGGCAGCCCGGGCGTGAAGTCCCAGTTCGTTCGTTATCTCGAAATCCCTCGTCACGACCTGTTCACGAGCTTTTTCCATACCGGTCACCTCAGAACCATTGTGATGAGGACGAGAAAAAGAGCCGAAAAGACGACGAACTCCGACACGGCAGAAATCTTCCTGTATATGAATTCAAGGACAACGACGACCAGAAGCGCCACGAAGAAAGTTACGGTGGTGAGGAATACCGTTCCGGTGTGAGGAACGGTGATCGCCACGAAATAGCCGAGGTATATGCCGAGGAACGCGAGGAGGAGCCCTCGAAGGGCGTCGTTCCTTTCCGCGAATCGGGATTCCTTCAGGAAGGCGTAGACACCCTCCGAGCCCCTGAGTCCGGCGTCAAAGCCTCTCACCACGGTCCGCAGGTGGAACCAGTTGTAGAAGATAAGCATAAAGAGGACCCCCAGAAGGGGGCTGAAAAACGAGAGAATCACCCCGAGGAGAGACGAAAGCGGTTTCACCGACCCCCAGAAGAACGAATCCCCGATGGCGCCGAGGGACCCCATCAACCCCACCTTCGTTGCGCTCACGTGGCTCTCGTCCACTTTCCCCTCTCTCACCCTCTCCTCCAGGTTGAGGGCAAGCCCCTCAAGGCAGGGAGCAAGGTAGGGATGCGTGTTGAAAAAGTCTGCGTGCCTCTTCGCTGCCTCCCTCAGGCCTTCCAGGTCCTCCCCGTAAATCTCCCTCAGTCCCGGAAGGATAGCGTAGAGGAAGCCCGTGCTCTGCATATCCTCGAAGCTCCAGCAGCACTGGATGAGAAAACTCCTGAGAATGACCCTCCTCCTGGCAGACGGCGAGATACCCATCACAGAACCCCCATCTCGAAGAGGGCGAAGACGAAGGCACCCGAGGCGAGGGCAGTGTGAAAGAGAGCTCCCCTTCTCCCCACCCGGCAATGCTGGTAAAGGCTCACGGTCCCGACAGCGGGAATGACGAAGCACATCATTCTGAACGGTCTGAGGAGGGACCCGTCCAGGTAGAGCCCCAGGCTGTTGCCGAAGGACGCGCCCAGGAGTCCCGCGAGGAGGGAAGAAACCGTCCCAACTAGAAGCCACACGATAACGGATGCCTTTATCGATGACTCGAATGTCCGAAAATCCCCCAGGTCGAGCGCCGTCTTTCCGTAACGGGACAGGCGGGCATTGACCTTTCGAACGAAGATATCTGCCTCCCTTCCCAGTTCTCCCACAAGGACAGAGAGGGAAACGATGACCCCGAGGTCTCCGAAGCCGACCGACCTCTGGCTCGACGCGAATGCCACCGCGCACACCCCGAAGAGGGCTGCCAGGGTGTCGTCAGGGGGCACCTGTGCTCCCACGGGAAGCCTGGCGCTCCAGAGGACCTCCAGGAGGAGGCCCACCATCACCGTTTCGTGCAGCGACCCGAAGATGAGCCCGCCGAGAAAAGAAATCACGAGGGGCCTGTGGAGCATTCCCTGAAAGACCGCCACCCTGTCGAGCGAGAGAATACCGGCGAGAAAAGAAAAAAGGACCGTTTTCCCGAGAAGCAGGTATCCTCCCACTACCCTTCTCCCGTTTACACGTTTTCGATGAAATCAGTGTCGCTGGGAACAGCCCGAGCTTCTACCTGAATTCCCCGTTTCCGGAGCCGGTCGATGATTTTCAGGTCCTCGTCATCGAGAAATATCGTCGGCCCGACCATCCTCTTCCCGGGAGCTGACTGGATGTTCCCCAGGTTCACGTTCCTGATGTCTTTTCTCCCCATGACGAGCTTCTCTGCTATCTTCAGGTCCCTGCAGAGAATGAGGACGCCCTCTTTCCCCGGCTTTCCATCACCCCTTCCGGAAATGAACTCCCTGACAGTCGTGAAAGAGACCTCCACTCCCGTCGGGACGGCAAGGCTCATGACCTCCCTGAGCACGGGATTTCCCGCCGTCAGGTCGTCCACGACGACAATCGACCGGACCCCGGTATAGGGGAGCCACGCCTCCACGACCTGCCCGTGGATGAGACGCGAATCGACCCTGAGGAGGGTGACTCTCACCGAATCTCCCTCCCGACCTTCCTCTTCAAAATTTCGCTCGCCACGGTGATGTTCCTCTGCCCGTACTCCTTGAGAAAAGCAGCCAGTTCCTCCAGGTTCTTCTGTTCTCTCGCCTGGGGGACCCGGACGAGCATGGGGACGTTGACCCCCGTGATGACCTCGACTTTGTGCCTGTCGAGGAACGAGAGCGAAATATTCGACGGCGTCCCTCCGAACATGTCGGTCATGATGATAACGCCGTCCCCGCTGTTGACCTTCTTTATCGCCTTCTCAATGTCGTCGTGAATTTTCTCCATGCCCGCAGACGGCTCAATGTCAACGGCCATGGCGTTCTCTATCTTCCCGACGATGAGCTCTGCTGTTTTCAGGATTTCCGTCGCAAGCCTGCCGTGCGACACTATGACGATACCGATCATTTTTCTTCTCCCCTCATGACTTCGTGTGGTCCCTGTGCCTCACCTCTATATTAACACCGGCCACCTGCCCCTTCACCCGGCGGGAAAGTTCCTCGGCAACCGCCACGGAGCGGTGCCTGCCTCCGGTGCACCCGACAGATACTGTCAGGTAAGATTTCCCCTCTCTGACAAACTGAGGAAGGAGAAACGACAGAAGGTCCGTCACCTTCCCGATGAACTCCTCCGTCACTTCCTCGCGGAGGACGAAATCTCTCACCCCCTCGTCGAGTCCCGTTAAAGACCTCAAGGAGGGGACGAAGTGTGGATTGGGGAGGAAGCGGACGTCGAAGACCAGGTCCGATTCGGCGGGAATGCCGTACTTGAACCCGAAGGAAATGAAGGTGACGTGTATTTTCCCCGCCCCCCCTCCGGGAAGTTCCTTGAGAATGTAGTCGCGGAGTTGATGGACGTTCATCTCCGACGTGTCTATGAAGAGGTCCACGCTGTCGCGCACCACCTCGAGGAGTCTCCTCTCGACGCCGATCCCCTCAAGGGGGTTCCCTGTCTCCGAGAGGGGGTGCTTTCTCCTCGTTTCCTTGAATCTCCTCAGGAGGACCTCGTCGCTGCAGTCGGTGTAAATCACCTTCTTCTCCACTCCCATGCCTTCCAGTTCGTCCATCACCCGGGGAAACTGGTCGAGGAACTCCTTCCCCCTCACGTCGATGACGAAGGCAAGCCGTTCTTTCCTGATGGGGTCCTCCGTGAGGATCTCCACGATGCGGGGGATAACGATGACGGGGAGGTTATCGATGCAGTAGAATCCTGTGTCTTCGAGAACCTTGAGGACGGTACTCTTTCCGGAGCCGGAAATTCCCGTTACGATGATGACCTGAGGATTTCTCTCCCTCTCCTTCCTGTTCTCCGGCGGCGTCATTTCTCTCCCTTCCGGCGGTTCTTTTTCCGCTCGAGGAGCGCCTTCGTGTGCCTTCTTATAAACTTTTCGGCAGAATTCACGCCGGACTGTTTGAGAATGTGATTGCGCACTGCCACTTCAACGAGGGTGGAGAGGTTCCTGGCGGGGCTGACGGGAATTTTTATGGAAGGGACTCTTATCCCGAGAAATTCTCTCTCCTCCGTCTCCAGACCTATTCTGTCGTACTCCTTGGCTGAGTCCCAGTATTCAAACTCGATGACCAGGTCCACCGACTTCGACTCGACGATTGAAGAAAGGCCGAAGAGGTCACGAATGTTGATGATTCCGAGACCCCTGATCTCCATGTAATTCTTTATCACGTCGTCGCCTCTCCCGATGAGGGTCCCCCTCCCTCTCTTCTCTATCTCGATGACGTCGTCGGCTATGAATCGATGTCCTTTGGCGATGAGGTCGAGAGCGCACTCGCTCTTCCCGATTCCGCTTTCCCCTGTAATGAGAACTCCCACCCCGTACACGTCGAGGAAAACGCCGTGGACCTTCGTCCTCTCCGCGAGTTCGAGCGAAAGGTACCCCACGAGTTTCTCGATGACCGTCGAGATGTCCACCGGCGTCGTGAGGACCGGGAATCCCCTCTCAGAAGCCGCTTTTTTCAATTCTGCAGGGGGTTTGACTCCATCCGCGAAGATGATGCACGGGACCCGTGAGGAGACGAGGCGCTCCACCACCTCTCTCTTCTTGGCTTCCACGAGAGAACCGAAAAAGAGGCGCTCCGCCTCGCTCGCCACCTGAATCCTCTCTTCGTTGAAAGACCGGAAGATTCCGGCGAAGAGGAGTGCCGATTTCTGGATTCTCGGAGACGTGATGGGGCGGTCTTTACCGGCCCGCCCGGCGGAAAAGCGAAGGTGCAAGTCTTCCCTGTTGTCCCGCAGGAGTTTTTCTACGGTTATGCTCCTCATGTGCCCCCTGCGCTCCCCTTCTCATGCCCGCTCGTCCTCTTCCTGAAGTATCTCGATTATCTCTTCCTTCGTCGAGGCTTCGAGGAGCTTCTTCCTCAACCTCTCTACCTTGAAAATCCTTGAAATTCTCGCAAGCGCCTTCAGGTGAAGCCCTGCCGAATTCTCCGGCGCCACCAGGAGGAAGAACAGGTGGGCAGGCTTCCCGTCCATGGAGTCAAACTCCACTCCCTGCCTGCTCCTCCCGAATGCTCCGACGAGAAACTTTATCCCCGGATATTTCCCGTGCGGGATTGCCACGCCGTCGCCGATTCCCGTCGAACCGAGGCTCTCCCTCTCCATGAGAATCCTGAAGAGCTCGTCAGCGTTTATCTCGTCGTTCACTGCCGCGAGACACTCGCACATTTCCCTGATGACGCCCTCTTTCGTGGTCGCCTTCAGCTCTTCGATAACCGTGTCAGGGGTGAGCAGGTCGAATAGCTTCACGAGTGCCTCTCTCCTTCTCTCTCCTCTCAGGGCTCGATGAGCCCTATCCTCCCATCCTCCAGCTTGCAGACGACCGTGTACTTGTTCGTCTCGTGATTGAGAAAGAGGATGATGTCCCTTCCCTTGTAATCCATGAATTTGATTGCGTCCTCAAGCGACGTGGGCTTCGGGATAAAGTTTTTCGTGAGACGGACGATTTCGTATCCCTCCACGGTTGAAAGCTCGGCAGCAGCAGGAGATGGGGCTGCGGCTGCCGCCCCTTCCGCCGGGCTGTAGTTAGAGTGCTCCTTCCGCTTTTCCCTCTGCTTCTTTGCCTGTTTTTCCACCTTATCCACAACCAGGTCGATGGCGGAATAAAGGTCAGAAGTCTCCTCCACCGCCTTCAGGTTCATTCCCCGTGTCGTGAGGACCACCTCGGCGATGTGCCTGTATTTCTCCACGCTCAGGATGACGTTTGCGTCGAAGGGAGCGCGAATTATCTTTTCCAGTTTCGACAGTTTCTCAATTGCGTAATCCTTGAGCGCAGGTGAAGGCTCGACGTGACGAAACGTTACGGTAATTGCCATGGACCTACCTCCGGTGGGAAATTCGAGTGTGAATGAAAATGTTAAAAGATGGTGTCCGGGAAATCAACACATTCCTCTCTCTTATCAGAAAATTTTCTTCCTCCTGTTGGAGGGGAGAATGCCGAGGGATTCCCTGTACTTCGTCACGGTCCTGCGGGCGATGTTTATCCCCTGAGACTTGAGGATACGAGCAATCTGAATGTCGCTCAGGGGTTTCGACGGGTCTTCGTTCTTAATAAGTTCCTTGATTTTCTCTTTCACCGACTCGGAAGCTATGGCCTCCCCGTCCCTCCGGCTGAGACCTCCCGTGAAGAAGTACTTGAGCTCAAAGAGCCCGTGGGGGGTCTGGACGTATTTACCGCTCGTCACCCGGGAAACCGTGGACTCGTGCATCTCTATATCTTCCGCCACGTCCTTGAGGGTGAGGGGTTTCAGGTGCCCCGGCCCCTTCTCGAAAAAGTCTATCTGCCTTTTCAGGATGGACTCCATCACCCTGTAAATCGTCTTTTTCCGCTGGTAAATGCTCTTGATGAACCAGACGGCGGAGTTGACCTTCTCCTTCAGGTACTCCCTCTCCTCCTTCGAGAGGGTGTCGCGCTTCTTGATGAGCTCTCTGTAAAAGGAGTTTATCCGGAGCTTCGGAAGTCCGTCTTCGTTCAGCTCGATAACCCACTCGCCTCCCACCTTGAAGACGAAGATGTCCGGAGTGACGTAATGAGTCTCCGAAGAGGAGAAGTTCCTCGCCGGCTTCGGGTCGAGGGTGGCGATGTTTCGGAAAATCTCCCGGACCTCTTCTTCGTCCTTTCCGAGAGAGCGGGAAATGCCAGAAATGTCTCCCTTGAGAAAAGCATCGTAATGGTCGCGAAGAACCAGATACTCGTCCGACAGCAGGCCGAACTTTTCCTCCGCCTGGACGAGGAGGCACTCCTGGACGCTCCGCGCCCCCACTCCCGTGGGGTCAAAGTGCTGAATCTCCCGGAGGACGTCCTCCACCCTTTCCACCGGGACGCCCAGCTCTTCCGCCACCTCCTCGGTGGTTATCCTCAGGAATCCGTCATCGTCGATGTTCCCGATGATGAAGGTGCCGATTTTCCTCTCTTCGTCGTCGAACTCGTCGAGGGTGAGCTGGGCCATCAGGTGGTCCGCAAGAGAGGGAGTGACCCTCAGGGTGTTTTCGTAATACGGCCTTCCCTCCGAATCCTCCTCACCCCCCACGGCGGTGTAACTTCCATAATACGGTTCCTCCGGAATGAGGCTCTCGTAATCCGGCTCGTCGGAAGATTCCTTCCCGTCCCCCTCGACCTTCGTGTCGAGGGGAATCTCCTCCCCCTCCGTATCTCTCTTCGGTTCCTCGATAACCTCTTCCAGAACGGGGTTCTGCTCGAGTTCGTTTCGAATTGCCTGCTGAAGTTCGAGGCGGGTCAGCTGGAGAAGCCGGATTGCCTGCTGAAGTTGAGGAGTGATGGTGATTTTCAGCTGCTGCTGGAGGCGGAGATTATGTTTTATCTCGAGACCCATCAGACGGAAAACTCCTCGCCCAGGTATACTTCCTTCACCCTGTGAGAATTAAAGATCGCTTCCGGTTCTCCCTCCTCCAGAATTTCACCCTCGTTTATTATATATGCTCTATCGCAGACCCTCAAAGTATCTCGCACGTTGTGGTCCGTGATTATCACCCCGATACCCTGGTCTCTCAAGTTGATAATTATTCTCTGCAGGTCCGTTATCGTTATCGGGTCTATCCCCGCGAAGGGCTCGTCCAGAAGGAGAAACGAGGGTTTAAGCGTGAGGGCGCGGCAGATTTCCACCCTCCTCCTCTCCCCTCCGGAAAGAGCGTATCCCATCACCTTCCTCACGTGGGATACCCCCAACCTCTCCATCAACTCTTCCGTCTGCCGCCTCACCTCGTCTGGAGAAAGGGGAAGTGTCTCCAGAATGGCGCGGATGTTTTCCTCCACGGTGAGTTTCCTGAAAATGGACGCCTCCTGCGGGAGGTAGCCGATGCCGAGGCGCGCCCTCTTATGCATGGGCAGGTCCGTGATGTCGGTCCCGTCGAGGAAAATCCTCCCCTCTTCAGGGACGACAAGCCCCGTGATTGCGTAAAAGAGCGTGGTCTTTCCCGCCCCGTTCGGGCCGAGAAGGCCGAGCACCTCCCCCGTCTTTCCCTCAACGGTGACTCCCTTGAGGACAACCCTCTTCCCGTAGGACTTGACGATATTCTCAGCCCGTAAAATCTTCACCGTCCCTTTTCTCCCGTGCCTTCAGCCTCCCCTCCTTCTTTCTTCTTTTCCAGAAACTTCTCCGGGTTGATGATAGCCCGGACCCTCCCTTTCTCTCCTCCCTCGATAACGGACCTGTTCTCGGCGAGAAAGATGGTCAATTTTTCGCCAAAAAGCGTGCTCTCCCCCTCCCTCACCCTGGCGTTTCCCGTGAGCTCTATCTTCTGTTCCCTGTTGAGGAAAACCGCTCTATCCCCCGTGGCCTCCCGGAGATTCCCCTGAACCACCTTCACGTTTCCCCGGGCCTCAATCCTGTCCACTTCTTTCCCGTCTTTCGTGTATTGAGCCACCAGCTCGTCTGCATAAATGACCAGGTCCTCCTGACGGGCAACCACGCTCCCTTTGAAAATGACCCTATCCTTTTCCCTGTCGGCAACGAGTTCCTCCGCGGTAATCTCTATCGGGCGGGTCATCACCCTCTCTTTCAGATTTTCCCGGGACTGCTTTTCTCCCCTGACGGCGCCGGGCCCGAGAAAAAGAGCCGTCACAAAGATAATCGAAAGTCCCTTCCAGAGAATCTTTCGTTTCACTTCTCTCTCCCCTTTACGTCGTTACTCACACCCTCAAGACTGGATATCACTCCTTTTACCTTCCTCATTTTAACCACCCCTGAGGGGATGTCCATCTCTCCTGTCTCCCCCTCCAGCCTCAGGGAATCTGAAGTAAGGAGGATGTTCCTCTCCACGTAAACCTTCCGGGCATTCAGGTCAAAAGCCCCTCCCACTCCCTGGAGTTGAATCCCCCGACGGGACGAGACGGTCACCCTCTGGAAGGCGAGAATCTGCCCCTTCTCCCTGTCGTAGACGCCTTCGGGCAGGGTGAAATGGACGGCTCTTTCCCCTTGCCCGAAATTGCCTGCCACGCCCTCGAAGAAGAGGAGTTTCTCCCCCTCGTAGTAGTAGGCCCTCTCTGCGTGAAGAGAGAGCCTGTCTCCCCCCGAAACGACCTCCGTCAGGGAAATTCCCCTCATGACCATGTCGGCTTCTGCGCCCGGTTGAGGGGGGACGGTCTGCGAAGAGACGAGGGACTCACCTCCCACGCTGCAGGAGGAGAGAAGGAAGAAAAACAGGGCAGCAAATATCATTCCACGCTTCATCACGCTTTTATATTAACACTATCAACGCTCAGAGGTGAAAGGAGGGAACGATTAAAGGGGAAAACTTCTTCAGGAGAGGTAGCGGGACATCACGGTCTCCCACTTCCCCGACGCGCGGAGAATGAACTCGACGATGTCTCTGACGGCACCCCGTCCGCCGGGAAGAGGTGAAACGTAGTGGGCTGCTTCTTTCACGAGGTCGTGAGCGTCGGCAACAGAGGCTGCGAAGCCGACCCTCCTCATCACCGGGAGGTCAACCACGTCATCCCCCACGTATCCCACATCCTCGGGGGACAGGCCGGTATCCGCGAGAATTTCCTCCAGAGCCTCCACCTTATTGAATTGCCCCTGATAGACAACTTCGATTCCCAGTTCAGAGGCCCTCCTCGCGACGAGGTCTGAACTCCTGCCGGTGATGATTCCCACCTTAACTCCCGCCCGCTGGAGGAGCTTTATGCCGTGTCCGTCCCTGACGTCGAAAAACTTCAACTCATCGCCCGAGGATGTATAAATGATTCTCCCGTCCGTGAGGACGCCGTCCACATCGAGGAGGAGGAGTTTCACCCGACCTGCTCTATTTCTCGCATCTTCCATCACGCTCACCCCGTCACGTCACCTTCGAGCCGAGAAGGTCGTGGATGTGAACGATTCCGACGAGATTTTCCATGGAATCGTCGAAGACGAAGAGAGACGTTATCTTGAATCTCTCCATCATCTCCAGCGCCTTTGCGGCGAGTTCGCTTTCCCGGATCTTCTTGGGGTTGGTCGTCATGATGTCGGCCGCCTTCGAATTGTAGACGTCCACCTCTCTCTCCATCGCCCGCCTCAGGTCCCCGTCTGTGATAACGCCGATGAGCTTCCCCTCCTCGTCAACGACGCCCGTAATCCCGAGCCTCTTCGACGAAATTTCGTAGAGGACATCTTTAAGTAGCGTCTCCGGCCTGACCAGGGGAATCTCGTCGCCCCGGTGCATGATGTCGGAAACGAGCTTGAGACGTCTGCCGAGAGCCCCTCCCGGGTGGAGCATTGCGAAATCCTCGAGGGAAAACCCCTTTTCCTTGAGGAGGACAACGGCCAGAGCATCTCCCACAGCCAGAGCCGCCGTCGTGCTCGATGTGGGAGCAACACCAAGAGGACAGGCTTCCCTCGAGACACCCACGTCGATGACGACGTCGGCGTGCCTCGAAATGGTGGAGTCCTTCCGCCCCAGGAGGGCGATGATTTTCACCCCCATTCTCTTCACGGTCGGGAGGAGCGACACGATTTCCGGAGTTTCCCCCGAGTTGGAGAGGACGACGAGGCAGTCCTCCGACATGAGCATTCCCAGGTCACCGTGAATCGCCTCTGCAGGGTGGACGAAGAAAGCGGGGGTCCCCGTCGAGGCGAGGGTAGCGGCTATCTTTTTCCCGATGAGCCCGGACTTCCCCATCCCGGTGAGGACGACCTTCCCCTTCGTCTCACGGAGCAACCTGACCGCCTCGACGAAGGATTCGTCCACCTTTTCCATCACCTCGACGAGCGAATCGGCCTCTATTTTTAACACTTCCCGCGCGAGGGATATGATTTCCTGCGGGGACATTTCACTCCTCCCTGACAGCTTCTTTCACCGCCTTCAACCTCCTCACGAGGAGAGGGACCTGGCTCAGGGGAAGGCTGTTGGGACCGTCGCACAGGGCGGAATCGGGGTCCGGATGGACCTCCATGAAAACCCCGTCCGCACCGGCAGCGACTGCAGCCAGGGCGAGAGGAGGAGCGAATCGCCTGTCCCCCCCGGAGGATTTCCCTCTCCCTCCAGGGAGTTGGACGCTGTGCGTGGCGTCGAAGACCGTGAGGGTGAACTCTTTCATGATGGAAAACGAGCGCATGTCCACGACAAGGTTGTTGTATCCGAAAGTCGTTCCCCTCTCCGTTACGAAGACGTTTTCGTTCCCCGTGCTCCTCACTTTCAGGACAGCGTTCACCATGTCTCCCGGAGACATGAACTGCCCCTTTTTGACGTTCACAGCCCTTCCCGATTTCCCCGCGGCAACGAGGAGGTCTGTTTGTCTGCAGAGAAAAGCAGGAATCTGCAAAACATCGAGAATCCGGGATGCCGGTTCAACCTGCCACACCTCGTGGACGTCCGAGAGGACGGGCAGGCCGAATTCCTCCTTCACCCTCTCCAGGACCTTCAGGCCCTCATCGAGCCCCGGCCCGCGGAATGAGTCGACGGACGACCTGTTCGCCTTGTCGAAGGAAGACTTGAAGATGACGGGGACACCTTCCTCGTCAGAAATTTTCCTGAGAGCATCGGCTGTCCTCAAGACAACGTCCGGTGACTCGATGACACAGGGACCTGCAATGAGGAAAAGCTCCCCCTCGCGGAGCGAGAGGTCCTCCGTTACTCTCACCTCCCTGACGCTCATGCCGGTTCCTTCTCCTTCTCCTTCCGGGAATACTCCTTTGCCGCAGCGATGAAGGAGACGAAGAGAGGATGCGGCGCGTGCGGCTTCGACTTGAACTCGGGGTGAAACTGACAGCCGAGGAACCAGGGGTGGTCCTTCACCTCGATGATTTCGACGAGTCTTCCGTCGGGAGAAAGACCTGTAAACTCCATACCCCTTTCCGCCAGGGCATCCCTGTATTCGTTGTTCACCTCATACCTGTGCCGGTGTCTCTCCGAAATCTC
>RFHC01000139.1 GCA_003696505.1 Deltaproteobacteria bacterium | reverse complement strand
TGCTCTGACACCCATGGAGGGACTTGGCCCATGTCTTGAGGATATTTGCTCTGACACCGGAGTCGGTGGAAAGTTTAAAAAATTTAATAAAGTCCTTGACAAAATAAAACTTTGTTTTCATCATTGTTTAATAAGAGGGGGCCACCAGGGGGGTTGATTATGTGGGGAACTCATTATTCATCTCGCCTTAATTCGCTCCAGGATTTTTGCCGGCAGTCAATCGTCAGGTACGACGAGAGGGAGAAGATCGCGTGGCTTTACATGAACCCTTCTCCCAGACCCTGCATCACGCCCGTGCTCCTTGAGGACGTGAGGAGGAGTCAGCACGTGTGGGCAGAGGTCAACCGGGAGGCCTTCCTGAATGGAGATGAACAGCCCGTCCAGTATACCGTCCTGGCCTCTGCGTACCCCGGAATTTACAGTTACGGCGGAGACCTTTCCCTGTTTATTCAATTTATTAAAGAAAGGGATGCCGAAGGCCTCCGCCAGTATGCGTACATGTGCATCGACGACGTCTATCTCATGGCGATAAACCTCCACCAGCCGGTTACGACGATCGCGCTCGTTCAGGGAGATGCCCTGGGCGGCGGGTTCGAAGCCGCTCTCTCCTGCAACTACATCGTGGCTGAAAAGGGCGCGCAGTTCGGTTTCCCGGAGATACTCTTCAACCTTTTCCCCGGAATGGGCGCGTACAGTTTCCTGTCGAGGAAGATAGGAATGGTCCAGGCGGAAAAGATGATCACTTCCGGAAAGACCTATACGGCGGAAGAAATGTTCGAAATGGGTGTCGTCGATTTCCTCGTGGAGAAAGGTCGGGGAGAAGATGGGGTTTACGAGTTCGTGAGGAATCACCGGAAGAAGAGGAATGCCCATCTTTCCCTCGTGAGAGTGCGTCAGAGAGTGAACCCGGTCACCCGGGAGGAGCTCATCGACGTGGCCGACATGTGGGTGGAGACGGCGATGAAGATTGGCGAAAGGGAATTGAAAATTATGGAGCGGCTCGTCAGGGCTCAGGACAGGCTCCGGACTGATTCCACGGAAAAGGTGCACCCACTCCGGAGGGGGGAAAAGGAACAGCCCGAAATCCGAATTACCTGATCAATCAATGGCCTTCCCTGCACTCTTCTGAATGATTTTCTTGAGGTGTTCTTTGGCGAGAGCGTATTCTTCCTCAATAGTGCGAAGAATTGCCTCTCCCTCTTCTGCGAACCTGAGGGGCGTTATCCGTGCGCCCTTGATACAGGCACCCATGAGGCGGGTGGCTCCTATCTGTCCCGAGCTCCCTTTGAGGGAGTGAGCCAGGTCTTTAAAGGCTCCTGCATCACCTTTTTCTACAGCCTCTCTTAAGAGGGCAATCTTTTTTTCCGATTCGCGGAAAAATGTGTTGAGAATTCTTTCAAGGAAGTCCGTCCCTTTCCAGTAGGAGATGTATTCTCTGATTGAATCCATGTCAATAATGTCTTCCACCGAAAGTTCTTCTGACTCGCCCCTGGTCTCCTCTTGCTCTGACACCGTCTCTCCCCCTCCGCCCACGATTTCCTCAATGAGGGATATGAGTTTCCCCGGGGAAATCGGCTTGGTGAGGAAGGAGTCGAACCCGGCTTCTTCGCAGAGTCGCTTCGTTTCCACCGTCGCATCAGCGGTCAGGGCTATGATGGGAATCTGGGGATAGGATTTGTGGGAACGGACGATTTTTACCGCGTCTATACCGCTCAACTCAGGCATCCTCACGTCGAAGATGGCCAGGTGAAACTTTTCTTTCTCGAGCATATCCAGGGCACTGTGCCCGTCAGGGACAACGTATGGTTCGTAACCGGAGTTCCTGAGAATTTTCTCAATTACTTCTCTATTGGTCTCGTTGTCTTCCGCAATGAGAATTTTTATCGGTTTTCTGTGTTTTCTCTTCTCAGCGTACTTCCTGGCTATGGATATGACACCCTTTCCTTCGTGATCTTCCGAGCGAACCAGGTGGAGGGCATTGAAAAGGAGAGCCTTGTTCAGTGGCAGGGGGATACAGCTTGAGTAACCACATTCCACAAACCTTCTCTGGTCTGCAGGGTTCTCTTTTCCCGTTGCGATGATGAGTTTGACCGTTCGAATCGACGGTTCTGCTTTCACTGCGTGGGAAAACTCTACCGGATCGATTTCCAGGTCCTTTTCCACGACGAGGACGATGTCGAACCCATCCTTCCCCGTGGATTTCGTGACGAGAAGTGCCAGTGCCTGAGCGATATTCTCCACAACTGTCGCTCTGACACCCCACGTGGCCAGGTGGTCGTAGATGTCCCGCGAGAGGGGTTTGACCTTTGACACGACGAGGACCCTCATCCCCTTCAGGTGGGACCCGCTCTCAACTTCTGAGGGTATTTCCTTCTGCTTCTTCAGAGGAATGGTAAACCAGAAGGTCGTGCCCTTGCCGGCTTCGCTCTGGAAACCGATTTCCCCTCCCATGAGGGTGACGAGGTTTTTCGCTATCGTCGTCCCCAGTCCCGTCCCTCCGTATCTCCTGGAGATGGAGGAGTCTGCCTGAGTGAAGGGTTCGAAAATGCGGTCGGAGATTTCAGGAGGGATCCCGATCCCGGTATCCTCTACTTCGAAACGGACGATGATTCTCTCCTCGTTCTCCTCCACCAGGTCAGCCGTGAGGCAGACGTGGCCTTTCTCCGTGAACTTCACGGCGTTCCCCAGCAGGTTTATCAGGACTTTCTGAAGCTGGGCAGGGTCTCCCTTAACGAGGAAGGGGATGCGGGGGGAGAAACGGGTGTAGAGCTCCAGTTTCTTGGTTGCTGCCAGCGGCTGGACGATGCTGATGGAGTTTCGCACAGTCTCATACAGGTCGAACTCGGACTCGTCCAGGAGGAAACGTCCCGATTCGATCTTCGCGATGTCGAGAACATCCTCGATGAGGCGGAGCAGAGCCCGGGCGGAATCCTCGATGAGAGAGATGTGCCTCTTCTGCTCCCGGTCGAGCGGTGTGTCCCAGATGAGGCTTATGGTCCCGAGTATTCCGTTTAAAGGGGTCCTCATTTCGTGGCTCATGGAGGCGAGGAACTGGCTTTTGGCCCTGCTGGCTTCTTCGGCCCTGTGGAGTGAGTCGTTCAACTTCTTCAGGAGCACCGACACGTATCCCGGGATGGCGATGAGCCCGAGGAGGAGACCCATGGCTATATTCGGGTGCTCCTGCCAGTATCCCGTCTTCATGGTGACAGAGCCAAAACAGACGACACTGAGAGCTGCTGAGATGAAAAGGTAAAGACGTCCGAATCGAAATCCGTTACCTAGCGTCACCCAGAGGTAGATGATGAAGAGGGGAGAGGCTTCCTTCCCCACGAGGTACATAACCAGTGCGGTTCCCACAATATCTCCGAAGATTCCGGCAATGCGCCTGTAAGGAGAGACATCTTTCGTGAAAAAGACGATGTAGATGAAGAGAATGATAGAGAGGAAGAGGTAACCCAGGATATATGTTGTGGATATGAACTCGTTCTTGTCGACAAACCCATCCTGTACTGCGTAGTGGCGGATGAAGAGATAGGCGAGAAAGACGATGACGATTCTGATGAGGGCTTGCTCTGCCTCAGAATCGGGCCTTTCCTTGATCCTGCTGCGCAGTCGGAGAAAAGGCTCTATGATTTTTCTCCCCGTCGGCAGGTCCTCTGCTTTCTTATGAGAGACCGTCCTTTCCACTTTCCCCCCTCTCCAGGTAAAAATAATCATCGGAAAATCAGGGAAAAACTTGAGAATAAAAGGCTGTTT
>RFHC01000138.1 GCA_003696505.1 Deltaproteobacteria bacterium | reverse complement strand
GATTACCATCGATGACCTGGCGGAGGAGATTCACTCCGGGTCAGGGGCCCTCTCCACACCGGAAAAGCTGATTCTCCTGCTTAAAGAGATTTACCATCAAATGGAGGGACGGCTCTCGTGAACATTCTCATCCTGAACATGACCCGGATGGGGGACCTCATCCAGACGACCCCCATCATCCACGAGGCGAAGAAAAGGAATCCCCGCTGCCACATTACCCTCGTCGTCGGGGAGGCTTTTGCCGAAATCTGCTCCTTCATCGAAGGGGTAGACCGGGTCCTGCCCTTCCCCATGGGGAGAATCCACCGCCTCCTCAAGGATGGGGAAATTGTCAGGGGTTATGCCCTCCTCCGGGAGGTGCTGGACGTGATAAACGAAAGAGAATACGACCTCCTCGTCAACCTTACGCACTCCCGGGTCAGCGCCATCCTCATGACGCTCATCAGGAAGAGGAGGGTGGTCGGCATTTCCATCGACAGCGAGGGAAACGCCGTCTTCCTCGGGCAGTGGCAGAGGTATTTCATGAACATCGTCCCCAACCGCCTCTACAATCCCTTCAACATCTGCGACCTCCACCTCTTCATGGCCGGCTTTGGCCCCTGCGGGGAGGGCCTCTTCCTTCGAACGCCGGAGGAGTTCGAGAAAAGGGCCGATAAGATTTTGAGGAGTATAGGGGTTGACGGGAGGGAAAAGATTCTCGGAATCCATCCCGGTGCGAGCACGGAGAAAAAGCGGTGGGGTGCGGAGAACTTTTCCTTCGTGGCGCGGGAAGCTGCGAAGAGGGGTGTCAGGGTTGTGGTCTTCGGGTCGTCTGGCGAGAAGGACCTGTGCGAGAGAATAGTCCGGGATTCGGGAGAAGGGGCCATCTCCCTGGCGGGAAAAACCACGCTGGGAGAGCTTGTTGCGCTCATCGAGCGGTGCTCCCTCCTTCTCACCAACGACACGGGCCCCCTTCACATCGCAACTGCAGTCGGGACGAAGGCGGTGGAGATATCTCTGGGAGAGGCGTACTTCCGGGAGACGGGGCCTTATGGTGAAGGACACTACGTCTTCGAAGCCTCCATTTCGTGTCATCCCTGTCCGTTCCGGGAGGGTTGCTCTCACATGACCTGCCGGCAGTTCGTCCGTCCCGAGGCCGTCTGGAAAGTGGTCTCTTCCCTCCTCGATGGGGAAGAGGTAGAGAGACTCGAAGATGGAGGGCCCTTTGAGAACCTCCAGGTTTACAGGAGCCGCTTCAGCCCGGAAGACGGGGTGCTGGAGTACATGCCCCTCATCCGGAGGCCCCTCGAGGAGAGGCAGTTTCTCCTCTTTCTTTACCGGGACCTCTTTCTCAGCGACCTGGGTGGGGAGTGGGAAACCCCCCTGGAAGGGGACCCTTCCCGTCCTCTCCGCAACCTGGAAGGAGGATACGACTTATCCACTCTTCCCGGAATCGTTGAGTCCCTGGGTGAGATGTGCCGCCGCCTCACTCTCCTCCTGGGAGAAGCGGAGAGAGGCGCCGCTTTGACGAAAGAGGTGAAGAAAATTATCAGCGCAGAGGAAAAAGCGGGAGACGAGCGGCTCGAGGAACTCCTCTCGGAGTTGGGTTCGATAGACAAATCGATTATCAACACCGGCCACGCCTTTCCCCCTTTGAGACCCCTGACCCGCTACTTCCAGTTCGAAAAGATATCCATCGATTCGGATGACCCCGTCATCGTCGCTGACAGGACGAGGGAGGCCTACGAGAGCTTCATCCGAAGGGGGAAGGCTTTCCTCCGATACGTGGAAGAGGCAGAGACGTGGGCAGAGCGGTTCAGGATTGAGGAACCTGTTCCGATAAAAGGGATGTCGGAGTAAGGCGCGTCACCATTTTGAACAGCTTATACGGAGGACCGAACATGGAAAAAGCTCAGGCAGAAAAGGGGAAGGAACTTCTCGAGGCAGTGAGGGAGAGCATCGCAGAGACGGGAACCATCATGGACGAGATTCTGAAAAACATCCTCGAGGCTGCGGACAAGCTTCGCTTCACCCAGGACCGGGAAACCTTCGAGGGAGTGGGCGAACTCGTCACGAACCTCCAGCACCTCTTCGAATACGTTTCCTCGCTGAAGGAGGGGGTAGCCCTCCTGGGGAAATACGGATATGAGCTGGATGACAAGGTCTTCGAGCGGTGGGATGAAGCGGCGGGACACCTGGAGGAAATCGCCTCTGCCTTCGAGAGGAAAGACTGGGTTTACGCGGCCGACGTCATGGAGTACGAACTCCATCCCCTCCTCAGTGAAGGGGTGAAGGGGTTAAAGGCGGCCGCAGAATCGATGAGGGAGCTCTGAAGAAGAGATGGACTTTGCTGCCTACCTGGGCATAGCCCTCGGCATCGGGGCGATCATCGTGGGAAACGTTCTCGAGGGCGGGACCATCTTCCACCTCCTTCAGCCCTCGGCTGCTCTCATCGTCTTCGGAGGGACGCTGGGAGCCACTCTCCTCTCCTTCTCGTGGGAGGACGTGACCGGTGCCGTGCGTGCCCTCGGGAAGGCCTTCCGGACGCTCCCCTCCTCACCCGAGGAGGTCATAGAAACCGTCATCGACCTGCTGACGAAAACCCGGAAGGGAGGCGTCCTCGCCCTCGAACCGGAAATCGGGAAGGCCCCCGACCCGTTCCTGAGGAAGGGGCTCACCCTTCTCCTGGACGGAATGGATGCGGCCACGATAAGAGCCGTCCTCGGGCAGGAAATGAGCACCTACGAGACGACCATGAAACGGGCGGCCCGGGTCTTCGAGGCTGCGGGTGGATACGCTCCCACCATCGGCATACTGGGCGCTGTCCTCGGCCTCATCCAGGTCATGAGGAACGTGACTGACCCGACGATGATCGGGCAGGGGATAGCCGTCGCCTTCGTGGCGACAATCTACGGCGTCGGTTCCGCGAACCTCATCTTCCTCCCCCTCTCGAAGAAAATCATCAACCGCGTCAACGAAGAGGTCTTCCTCATGGAACTCGTCCTGGAGGGAGTCCTGGGGATAGAGGGAGGCGTCAATCCCTTCGTCCTGAGGACGAAACTGGAGTCTTTCCTGGCGGAACACAGGAAGGGGAAGAGGTGAGATGTCCCGCTGGCGCAGGAAAAAGAGAGAAGAGGACGAGAGGGAGAACACCGAGCGGTGGGCCATCTCATATGCCGACTTCATCACTCTCATGTTCACTTTCTTCGCCGCCCTTTATTCCCTGAGTTCCGTCGATCACGGGAAACTGGAAAAGTTTTCCTCCTCGCTGAACAGGGCATTTCAGGTCATCGAGTCTCCAATCCCCGTGCCCGTGGACCCGGAGGAGCAGATAATACAGAGCGTGAGGAAGTTCACCGACAGCGTCGAGGAACTCTCCCTCCGGACCGACTCGAGGGGTGTCGTCATCACTCTCCCGGGAGAGTCGCTCTTCGCGCCGGGGAAAGCGGAAATCAAAGCGTCGGGATATCCGCTCCTCGACAGGATTGTCTCCGCTCTCAACGAGGTGCCCGGTGAGGTGACCATCGAGGGGCACACGGACAACCTCCCCGTGAAGGGGGGGAAGTTCAGGGACAACTGGGCTCTCTCGACGGCACGGGCGTCAGCCGTGCTCCGCTACTTCATAGAAAAAGGGCTCGACCCCTACCGCTTTTCCGTGGCGGGTTACGGCGAGTACCGTCCCATCGCCTCAAACGATACCCCGCTCGGGAGGGCGAAGAACAGGCGTGTCGAGGTGGTCATAAGGAGAGGTTGGTGAGAGGGATTCTTAAAGTTTGGTGCCGGTGTGACGATATGAAGGTCAGAGAGAACAGGAAGGAGGAGACTCTGTGAACAGGAGAGAGTTCTCGCGGGTGGACGCCCGTCTCCCCATCGAGGTCCGGGTCGTACCGGATGAGGAAAAGGAAAAAATCGGGTCCCGCGTTTTCGGGTTCACCTACATGGAAGAACCGGAACCTCTCGGGGAGATGGAGGACAGCGTCATCGGCGAGTGGCTGAGATACATCAACAGGAAGCTGGACACGATACTCAACCTCCTCACCGTGAGGAATGAGGACCTGAACAACATCCCCTTCCGTGACGTGAACATCGGCGGGGGAGGTCTCCGCTTTACTTCGGAGGAGGCATATCAGGAAGGGCAGATTCTGGAACTGAAAATGATAATCCCCCTCATACCGCCCCTGGTGCTTTACGTCTACGGAGAGGTGGTCCGCTCTGAAGTGAAGGAGGGGAAGAGGGAGACGGCGGTGAAGTTCATCGCCATGGACGAGGTCGTCCGGGAGGAAATCATCCGGTACGTCTTTCGAAAGCAGAGAGAGATTCTCCGGGAGAAGAGAGAAAGGGGTGAGGTCGGGAAATGACGGCGATTCTCGGAGCTTTCATCGTTCTCGGATGCGTCATCGGCGGATACCTGATGGAGCACGGAAACCTCCACGTCCTCTTTCAGCCTGCCGAGGTGGTCATCATCTTCGGCGCGGCCCTCGGGTCCCTCGTCATTTCGTCCCCCATGAAGGTGCTGAAGATCGTCATTTCCGGCGCCTTCAAGATTCTCAAGTCGAAGCAGTACAAGAAGGAAGATTACCTGGACGCGCTGAAGCTTTTGAGCGAGATTTTCTACAAGATACGAAAGGACGGGCTCATTTCCATCGAATCTGACGTGGACAACCCGGAGCAGAGCCCCATATTCAGCAAGTACCCCAGCATCCTGGCGAACCACCACGCTCTCACCTTCATCACCGATACCCTGAGGACCATTATCACCACCACCATCGCCCCTCACGAGCTGGAGGCGCTCCTCGAGTCAGAGGTGGACGCCCACTTCGAGGAACTCCTCATCCCCTACAAGAGCATTTCCAACGTTGCGGACTCCCTGCCGGGCCTCGGAATCGTGGCCGCCGTTCTCGGCGTCGTTCTCACCATGGGGAAGATAAGCGAGCCCCCCGAGGTCCTCGGACACAGCATCGGCGCCGCCCTCGTGGGGACGTTCCTCGGTGTTCTCATGTGCTACGGGTTTGTCGGCCCCGCATCCCGCCACCTGGAGCACCTGGCAGTTGAGGAGAAGGAGTTTCTCACCGTGCTCAAGGTGGGACTCGTGTCCTTCGTCAGCGGGGGGACTCCCCAGATTGCCATCGAGTTTGCCCGGCGCGTCGTTCCCTCGAACGTGAAGCCCTCCTTCGAGGAAGTGGAG
>RFHC01000137.1 GCA_003696505.1 Deltaproteobacteria bacterium | reverse complement strand
TCGACACCTTTTCGGGAGAGACCAGGTCAACGGTGTAAACGGGGGAATAGATGATAACCGTCCTGCTTCTCAGCGATGCGAGAAAGAGGGGGAGGATGAGAATGAGGTGGAAGGCGAAAGAGAGGGCGAGCATCTTTTTGAAGTCCCTGCTCAAACCCGCTCCCGGATGAAAAGTCACGCTCCCTCACCTTTCGAGGGGCCGAGTCACCATCCCCAGTTTCTCGATGCCGGCGTTCTTTATCTCGGCGATAACCTTAACAGCCAGCCCGTAGGAGACACCCTTGTCCGCCCTGAAGTAGACCTCCCTGTCCCTGCGGTTTTTGAAGATTGCCTTCAGTTTCCTCCGGAGCTGGTTGAGCTTCACCGGCTGTTTCCCGATGAATATCCTCCCGGAACGGTCAACGGTTACCACGACCCTCTCGGTCTTCGTCTGAATCGCCTTCGCCGCCGCCTGGGGAAGGTTGACGTCAACCCCCTGTTGAAGCATGGGTGCCGTCACCATGAAGATGATGAGGAGAACGAGCATGACGTCCACGAGTGGCGTCACGTTAATCTCCGCCATGGGGCGCCTGCCGTTGCCGTTTCCACCGATCGCCATCAGGAAATCCTCTCGATGTTCCTCTCGATGAAGTTGAGGAAGTCGCTGGAGAAGGATTCCATCTCCACGACGATTCTCCTCACCCTGTTGAGGAAGTAGTTATAAAAAATGACGGCAGGGATTGCTGCGGCAAGACCGGCTGCCGTGGCGACGAGAGCCTCGGCTATTCCCGGAGCCACCGTGGCGAGGCTGGCAGACCCGGTTGCGCCGATTCCGGCGAAAGCGTTCATGATTCCCCAGACGGTCCCGAAGAGGCCGATGAAGGGAGTGGTGGACCCGCAGGTGGCGAGAAAGGGAAGGTAGGTCTCCATGTCTGCCTGGACCTCGTTGATGGTTTTCTGCATGGCGCGGGAAATCCCATCGACGGGGTCGACGGCGCTGACGACGCTGAAGCCCGTTCCCCCCTCGGCGAGAGGGACCACCTCGGAATCGCGGCGGGCAGCCTTCTTGAACCTGACGAGTTCCGTGTATCCCGCCCGGAAGACGCGGAGCACCGGCGTCTCACCCCTGTCTTTCTCCGCAACTTCGAGAAGGTGGGAAAGCTGTTTCCCCTCGTAGAAAAGGTTGAGAAATTCTCTGTTTTTCTTCTCTATCCCCCGGTAAGAGCGATACTTCAGGAAAATGATCGCCCACGAGATGACAGAGAAGGCGAGGAGAATGAGCAGGACCATCTTGACGACCGGACCCGAGCCGGCAACGTGTTTGAGGAGCCTGTTATTCAGCATTCCGGAAAAGAGAAAAAGGGAAGAAAGAGGAGTTACAGTCAAAGGCATGTCAAACGAATCCTCCCGGGGTCTCCTGCACAGGGGGCCCCTGCTGTGTTAAATTCTGGTATCGTCCAGTTATTTATATTCTATCGCCCGGAGTTTATCAAGGTATGGGGATTCACGAAGGGTTCATGAAAGAGGCGCTGAAAGAGGCGAAGAAGGGACTCAAGGCCGGTGAAGTCCCCGTCGGCGCCGTCGTCGTCTCCCCGGAGGGTGAAATCCTCGGAAGGGGCCACAACTGCCCCATTTCCGGGTCGGATCCGACGGGGCACGCCGAAATCGTCGCCCTCAGAGAAGCCTCGAGGAGGGTAGGCAACTACCGCCTTCCCGGGACCACTCTCTACGTCACCGTTGAGCCCTGCCCGATGTGCGCGGGCGCTATCGTCCACGCGAGGGTCGGCACCGTCGTCTTCGGCACCCGCGACGAGAAGGGGGGAGGGCTCGTCAGCCTCTATACGATAGGGACAGACGGGAAGCTCAACCACCGGGTGGGAGTGGTCGAGGGAATCCTCCGGGACGAGTGCCGCCGCCTTCTCCAGGACTTTTTCCGGGAAAAGAGAATGGACTGACTCCCAATCAGAAACCGACCCGGGCCTCCTCGACGACGGCGCGAATCGCCCGGGGAGGCAGAGAAGAGCTAATGGAGCAGCCTCCCGCAAGGATAAATTTCTCCCTCCCCCCGAGCTCCATCCCCTCCCTCACGTGGCGCCGGATGAAATCGACGGTGTGCCGGGGCAGGATGGTGTGGTCGATACCCCCCATGAGGACCCTGTCCGTCCTCTCTCTCACCTCGGGGAGAGACGGCCCGTGAGGGCCCCTGTCCCACCAGTTCAGCACCTGGGCCGGGAGGTTAAGGCACTCTTCCATGAAGAGCCTCTCTCCGTGGACGTGGGCGATGTTCAGGGGCGCTTTCGACCTCACCTCGGAAAGTATCCTCTCCGCGTAAGGCCTGACGAACTCGAGAAAAATATCCCGGGAGACCATCTCCTCTCCAGCCGGGATGGAGAGGAATATCCCCGCCGCGCCCTCCCCGATGGCGGCGAGGGAGTACCGGGTCAGGTTCTCCGTCACAACGTCGAGCGCACGGTGAAGCGCCCCGGGAGACGACTCCGCAAGGCGGAGGAGGTTCTCTCCCGCCATCCCCCTGAGGAGGGTGTGCCACGGGTCGAAAACGGTGTCCACGAAATACGCAACTCCCTCGAGGCGCTTTCTGATGAGACGAAGGGCCTTCAACTGCTCTGCCCAGTCGGTCCTCTCCACCTCGACGAGAGAAATCTTCTCAAGGTCCTCAGCCGAGGCCAGAGACGTGACCCCTTCAGGAAGAGGATGATAGTAGTCGTTCATCACCTTGAGGATGTCGAAGTCGTAGTGGAAAAAGTAGTCGAGAATCAGTTCCGCGAATTTCTCCCCCGGACCGTGATGCACCCCGAAGTGGTACCAGAGCGTCAGGGGAGGACGGGAAAGGGTTTTCCCCGATAAGGCGTCGTCCACGAGCCGAATCTTCTCCACTCTCCTCCCTCCTCATTTTGCCGGTAGTCTAACAGCGGGGCCGGGGAGCTTTCAACGCTCCTCCTTATCCCCCCAGACCTTCTTGAGGAACTGGTCCCTTCCCGAGCCGTAGCGGTAAAAGCGGTACCTGAGGGGGTTCTTCCGGTAATAGTCCTGATGGTACTCTTCAGCAGGGTAGAAGGGGCCGGCAGGCAGTATCTCCGTCACGATGGGAGAGGAGAAGCGTCCTGACTCCTGAAGCTCCCTTTTCGACCTCTCCGCTTCCTCCTTCTGCTCTTCCGTCAGGTAAAAGATGGCGCTCCGGTACTGCGGCCCTCTGTCGACGAACTGCCCTCCCGGGTCCGTGGGGTTGATGTTTCTCCAGAACACCTGGAGGAGTTCCCGGTAGGAAATCTTCCCGGGGTCGTAGACGACCTTGACCGCCTCGAGGTGTCCCGTCGTCCCCGAGGATACCTCCTCGTAGGTCGGGTTCTCCACGTGCCCTCCCGTGTATCCGACGATTGTGTCCACCACCCCTTCGAGTTTGTCGAAGGGGTGTTCCATGCACCAGAAACAGCCTCCCGCGAAGATTGCGACAGCGAGGCGGCTTTCGCTCTTCTCCACCACCTTTTCACCTCCGAAGACCGGGCCCCTCCCCGTAACGAGAGTCAATGAGAGAAGGAGGGCGACCGGCAGGGACAGGAAATATTTAAAGCGTTTCCCCCTCATCATGGTTATTAGATACGAATATCGGGAAAAAGGATTCTCCCTCACGCCGGGAGAGGCAGCCCTGCCGGTGGAACAGGAAAAATCCGTTTATTTTCAGGGGAAAGGTGCTCCCTCACACGTGGTTCAGGAGGGAGGGAAACTTCCGGGTCAGCTCGACCCACCGCCTGGAGAGGTGCCTTCCTCGACGGCAGAAATCACACTCGCACCGGGCCCCGCCGAGAGACGCTCTCCACTCGTGAACTGCGAGAATTTGAATGTATTTTTCCAGCTTTTCCTTGAGCTCCATTTTTTCACCCGAACTCTCATCTGCGACCGGCCTTCAGGTCGCGTCTCATTTAGATAGCCCGACCCGCCGGCCGGTTTCGCCTCCACCCTTTCTTTTCGGAAAAAAGGGGAGAAAACTGGAGGATTCCTCCCTCACTTCAGCGGGAAAAAGGTGAGAGCCGCCGAGTTGATGCAGTACCTCTTTCCCGTCGGGGGCGGGCCGTCGTCGAAGACGTGGCCCAGGTGGGCTCCGCACCGCGCGCAGAGCACTTCCGTGCGAACCATGAAGAAACTCCTGTCCTCGGCGAAGGAGACGTTCTCCGGCGCAACGGGGCGAACGAAACTGGGCCATCCCGTGCCGGAATCGTACTTGTCGTCCGAAAGGAAAAGGTCTGTCCCGCAGGCAGCACAGCGGTACACACCCTTATCGTGGTGATTCCAGTACTTCCCCGTGAAGGCCCTCTCCGTCCCCTTCTCCCTCACTATGCGGAAGACTTCGGGAGGGAGTATTTTCCTCCACTCCGACTCGGACTTCTCCACCCGCTCCACCTCGACGTATCCCCTCTCCTCGACGGAATATACCTTCATCTTTTTCTCCTTCCCTTCTTCTCCCGACGCCCGGACGGTGAGGAAGAAGGCGAGAAACAGAGTCAAAAACGCCGCCTTTTTCATCGCTCCCTCCTTTACCCTTTGAGATGCTCCCCGGGGGCAAAAGGGAGCAGAAATGGGAGGAGACGGGTAAAATATAATCCGGGAGGAAGGAGATGGTTCACACCGGAACGTTTTCCCTCGAAACGGAGGGTTTCTGCGACTTCCACGACGTGACCGCCCGCGTGGAGGAAATCCTCAGGGAGTCTGGGATTGTCCACGGCACTCTCACCGTCTTCACCATCGGGTCCACCTGCGGCATCACCACCATCGAATTCGAAAGCGGAGTCCTGAACGACCTCAAGCGCGCCATCGAGAGAATAGCCCCGGAGGACATCCCCTACGACCACGACAGGAGGTGGGGTGACGGCAACGGCTTCTCTCACGTGCGCGCAGCGCTCATGAAGCCGTCCCTTTCGATTCCCGTCGTCGACGGAAAACTCCTCCTGGGCACGTGGCAGCAGATCGTCTTCATCGACTTCGACAACAGGAAGCGGAAAAGGGAAATTGTCGTCCAGGTGGTGGGGGAGTGAGTCTCACCCCCTGTCCACGAGCGCCCTCACCAGGGCAGAATCCTCCGGGGAAATTTCTTCGAAATAAACGGCAAATCCCGGAAACGCCACGACGTTGATTCCTCCTCCGCCGTCTCCGATGACAGTGGCGCCCTCGGGGGAGAAGACGACGGTGTAGAGGACCGGTCCCTTTGCCCGGACGACCCTGTCCCCCAGCCTGAAACGAAGGGTCACAACTTCCCCTCTGGGAGGCGGAGAGAGGGTCCGGATGAAGGCGCCGTAATAACTCAGCGTCACGATGTCGCTCACCCTCCTATCGCCTGCTGCGGTGTATTCCACCGGAATCGAAGTCCAGACGCGGGGAGATTTTCGAGTGTTTCTCCCCTCGTAAACGATGGAGCGGACGAGTGCGGCTATCTCTTCATCGCTCGACTCGGGAGTGATGGTCCTTTTCCCCCTCACTGGAGTCTCTCCTTCTCCCGTCGCGATGATTACCCCCTCAGCCCTCGGGAGGAGGGAGAAGACCCTCTCCATCTCCTCTGGAGATATTTCGGACGGCGGCGAGAGAATGACGATTCCCCCCTCGAGACTTTCCCGGACTTCCTCGAGCCACGAAATATCTCCGGGGAGGCACGTCACCGTGAAGCCGAGCCTCTCCAGAAGGGACTTCACCCTCCCCCGGAGGAATTCTCCTTCTCCGATGATGAACACCCTTTCCTCTCCCACGCTGTCACCTCGCTATCTTATCGTCGAGCTTTCCCCGACTGATTCCCGCCAGAACTCCCCTGTGCTGCCAGAGAGCCCTCTCCCGGACCTCATCGGGACCTCCTCCCTCAACGCCCAGGTCAGAATAGCTGGACTTCCGGGAAAAGAGGACCTGCCCGCCCGAGAAGACGACCGTCACCACCTCCGCCTTTTCAGGTCCCAGGTCCTCCGTCTGGACGTGGATACGAAAGCCGTTGTGGTGAACGTCGTCGTTCAACACGAGGCGCGCCTTCTTCCTCTCTTCCTCGGGAAGGCCCTGGAAAAAGTCGAGCCGGGAGGGAGGAGTGAGGTCGTCTCTCCGGGGAGAGAGGTCACCGAGGAGTGTCCTGGCCATTTCTCTCACCCTTTCTCCCACCTCCCCTCCGCCTCCGGAGAGGACGGGCCTCATCTTCCTGACAGAAACCTCCACATCCCTGCTGGGAGGGATGTGACCGAGAAAAGAGAGGCTGACGGTGAGAAACCGGTTCGCCACGGCATCTATCGTGGAGTAAACCTTCCTGGCTTCCGCCGGTGTCGCCATATTGACGACGAGATAGACTTTCAGGACTTCCAGGTCGTAGCGGACGAGGTCACCTGCCTCCTCATCGCTCTCCTCGATTTTTGAGAGGAAAGCCGTAAACTCCATCCCCTTGAGGGACTCTGGACTCTGGTCGGGGAAAATCCGCTTCAACCGCTCCATTCCGACGAGGCGCATCACTCTCCTCTGGAGAGCCAGCTTCAGGAAGCCGTAAGCGTTCTGTATGGACGTGGGCTGTGGCGCGGTGACGATGAGCCCACGGTGCGAGGCGTTGAAAAAGTCCAGATTGTTCAGGCTCGCGCCCGCGCCGATGTCCACGACGAGGAAATCCGTGTCGAGGCTCTTCAATCCCTTGAGAAGCCTCTCCTTCTTCGCGTAGTGCGGATTCGCCGCGTCGAGAAGGGCGGTGGCCCCGCACAGGAGAGAGAGGTTATCGAAACCTGAGGGAATGAGCGCTTCATCGAGGGAAGAGACTTCCCTTGCGAGAAAAGAGCGGAGGGTTTTTTCCGGGCGGCTTATCCCGAAAAAGGTGTGGACGTTTGCACCGCCCAGGTCAGCGTCGGCCAGGACTGTCCTTATGCCCTTCTCCGCGAAGGCGCAGGCGAGGTTCACGGCGACGACGCTTTTCCCCACGCCGCCTTTCCCTCCCCCGACGCTGACGATGACAGGGCCTCTTTCTCTCTCCTGCATTCAGAGAAACCTCCTCACTCATCCCATCGACAATTCTCCGTGAAAAATTTAAAGGAACCCTCAAACGCGGTGAGCCTTCCGCGAGAAACCTACTTAATGAGGCGCCTCCTCATCAGGATAATCGCCACCCAGGTGAGGAAGAGAGAAACGGCGGTGAGATACGCCAGATTGAAGAGGAGGCTTCTATTCAGGTGGTCGAGACAGACGTCTCGAGAGAGTTTCGTCAGGTGGTAGAGGGGGAGAAACTCCGCAACCACCCGTGCCCACTCCGGGAGGGCATCGACGGGGAAAAAGGTGTCGCTGAAGAGAAACATGGGGGTGATGATGAGGAAAACGGGGAGGTTGAAGGAGTCAATTGTCGGGAGAATCGCGGTAAAGACCATCCCCATGGCACCGAAGAGAAGACCTCCGAGGAAGGATAGGGGAACGAGGAGGAAGGATGAGGGAAACTCCAGGAGGCCGAAAAGAGCGATGACCGTCCCCATAAGGAGAGTGGCGAGAACAGCCTTCGTCGTTCCCCAGAGAATCTCTCCCAGAACCACCTCGTCGAGAGACAGCGGGGTGGCGAGCATGGCGTCGTACGTCTTCTGGTAGTGCATCCTCACGAAAGAGGCGTAGGTGTTTTCGAAAAAGGCGTGGTACATGATGTTGATTGCCAGGAGGGATGGGGCGATGAAAGTCACGTAGGATATCTCCTCCCCCCGGTAAACGATTTCGTGGACCAGGGCACCCAGTCCCACTCCGAAGGCGAGGAGGTAGAATATCGGCTCCAGGACCGGGAGGAGGAAGTCCATCACCCAGACCCTCCGATAGACCACGAGGTTCCGGTACCAGACTTTAAAGAAGCGGCGCGTAATGTCCGGCTTCACCGTCATTCCCTCAGGTCCCTCCCCGTCATTCTGAGGAAGACGTCCTCCAGGTTTCCCATCCGGAGAATGGCCCGGGCACCGGGAAACCTCTCCATCAAGGAGGTGAAGAACTTTTCGGAACTCTGGTTGTATATGAGGATTCTCTGGCCCACTTCTTCCCAGGAGATATCTCTCTCCCGGAGGAAATCCAGCAGCGAAGAAGGCGGTGAGACGATTTCGATGACGAAACGGCCCGCCTCCTCCTCTACCAGGTCCTGCGGTGCCCCTTCGAGAATCTTTCTCCCCCGGTCAATGATGATAATCCTGTCGGAGAGGTGGGCCGCCTCCTCCATGTAGTGAGTGGTGAGGAGAATCGTCTTCCCCTCTCCTTTCAACTCCTCAATCCTCTGCCATATCTTGTGCCGGGACTGCGGGTCCAGGCCCGTCGTCGGCTCGTCGAGAAAGAGAATTTCCGGGTCGTTGATGAGGGAGCGCGCGAGAGTGAGCCGCCTCTTCATCCCTCCAGAGAGGTGAGCCACTTTCTCCTTCCTCCGTTCATCCAGCTCCATGAAGGAGAGAAGGCGGTCCGTCCTCTCCCGCGCCTTCTGCCGGGGGATGTCGAAGTAGGTGGCGTAAACGAGGAGGTTCTCCTCGACCGTCAGGTCCGGGTCCAGGTTGTCCTCCTGGGCGCAGACGCCGATGCGGGCTTTCACCTGACGAACCTTCTCCGGCACGGGAAGACCGAGCACCTCAAGATAACCTGCCGTCTTGGGCACCACGCCGTAGAGCATCCTGACGGTCGTGGTCTTTCCCGCTCCGTTGGGCCCGAGAAATCCAATGCACTCCCCCCTCTCCACCTGAAAGGTGAGGTCATCCACCGCAACGATGGACCCGTACGTTTTTCGCAGGTTTTCTGCGCGTATGACAGGATTCATGATGTTCCCTGTCTTCCGGAAATTTCAGAGGTGAACCGTCAGCGTCGTGACGGTAACGGGGGAGTTCACCCCGGAGGGGAGTCCGCTCTTTCTCATCGGAAACCACATGACTGTCTCACCATCCACTTACGATTTTACACCAGTCAGACCCTTTCCCTCCCTTCCCTCGACTCGCTCCACGTAGAGGAGGGTTGCCCCCGCAACGGCTGAGGGCATGGCAATGAAGTTGAGGAGGGGGATTGTCGTGACGATGAGAGTCGCCGTCCCGAAACCGAGGAAGAGGAAAAAACGGGAATTGACGAGGCGGCGGGCATCGCGGAAATACATCCCTCGCGACTCGAGGGGATAGGAGACGTACTCGACGGCAAAGACCCAGGAGGAGAAGAGATACCAGAGAAAGGGGGTAACCACTCCCGTTGGGGGGAAGAGGGAGAGGAGGAAGAGCCCCGCAGAAATGGCTGTGAAGAAGAGAAATTTCCTCACCTCGCCGGCCAGCGACCGGGTGAAGGCGTGGATAATTCCCACCTGACTTTCCGGCTTTCTCCCCGCTGCCACCTCCTCGACCTTCTCGGAGAGAAAGCCGTTGAAGGGGGCGCCCACCAGGTTCGCCAGGATGGCTGCCCCGAAAAAGACGACGACGAAAACGAGGATTCCGAAAAGGACCCAGAGGAGGGAGCGGGCAGCCTGAAGGATGAAAGATTCCCCCGCGGGAAGGAAGTGGTCGAGGAGAGAGTCGAATCCTCGAATCCCGAGGTAAAGAGCGACAGCCGAGAGGAGGGCGTCGATGAGGAGGGGAATGAGGACGAACTTTCTCACCCCTCTCTTCGGGAGCATCCTCATCCCCCGGAAGAAGTACTTCCATCCCGTGAGGAATTCGCCTGCCGCCACGATTTCCCCTCCTCTCCCCTTACTTTCGTTCTCCGAGTGTCATGACGGATGAGAGAAATTCTCCGCGCGCCATCAGTCTCCGGTAAGCGGCGAGGATGAGGTCGTACCTGGCATTCTCTCTCTCCGTCAACGCCCGGGTGAGGAAGAATTGAGCGTCAACGACGTCTGACGAAGTAGCTTCTCCCTCCGAAAACATCGCCTCCCTCATTCTCAGGTTTTCCCGTGCCGTCTCCACAGCCGACTCCGCCACGGCAAGCTGTTTCTCCGCCTCCCGGTACGAGAGGAAAGCGTCCTTCACCTGGAGCGAGATAAGGTCCCGGAGTCTTTCCCTTTCGAGTCGAGCTTCCACCTGCTTGAGGGCAGCCTTCCTCCTCCTCTGCAGGTCGCGAAAACCGGAGAAAAGGTTCCACCGGAATCCAATGACACCGGCAAGGACCTTCCGGTACGGATTGAGAGAGTTTGACTCGTAGGAGACGCTCGAGTTGAGGAAGAGGAGGGGGAAGGATTCCGTGATGGCGTTCTTCCTCTCGATGGAGGCCGCCATTTCCGCCACATCAGAGAGTTTCAACTCCTTCCTCAGGGAAAGGGCCCTCTTCAGGTCTTCCCGGTAATCCCCTTCAAGCTTCACGACCTCCAGGCCCTCCACGTCCCCGTCTATTCTCTCCACAGGCACCTTCGCCTCGATGGCAAGGTTTATCCGTGCCAGTTCGAGCCCGTTTTCGGCTGAGAGGAGGTTTCTCTCCGCCTCCTTCACGCTCACCCTCGCCTCGAGGAGTTCAGCCCTGGGAATGGTTCCCTCGTCGTAAAGGGCCCGGGCAACCCTCTCGTGCTCCCTGGCCATCTCGAGAGCGGAGCGGGCCACGGCGAGGAGGCTCCTCGCGCGCATGTAGGAAACGACGGCTTCCGCCACCCTGAACGCTTTCTCCTCCTGGACGATTCCTTCCTGGAGGGAAGAGGCTTCAATCCCCGTCTCGGCGGCTTTCATCATTCCTTTCCGCCTCCCGAAGTCGAAGAAGACGTAGTTCATCTCGAGCCTGTATCTCTGAAGATTCTTATCCGAAGTCGGGAAGGGCCCCCCAAAACCGGGGATGACGACGGAGGGAGGGTTGTCCAGGAAGACGAGTTCGCCCGAGAGGTCGAGAGTGGGGAAGTAGGCGCTCCTCGCCTCCTCCCGCGTGAGCGTTGCCCGGGCCACTCCGAGCGAGGCAGACCTCACCTGAGGAGAATTTTTCAGCGCGCTCTCAAGGAGGGAGCGGAGGTTCACCTCCCCCGCTCTCACCGCTGGCACTTCAGCGAGGCTGAGAAACACAGCAAGAAGAATCAAGAAAACTCCGGCAAAAATTCTCCGCAACTTCATTTCTCCTCCTCCCCTCCTCCCCCGGTCAGGCGGAGGAAAAGGTCCCACAATGCCTTCCCGTCTTCCATCAGGTTCCTCTCCTCATCTCCGTAAAGCCACAGGTAGGTGAGGGTGTTGATGGTCCCCATGATGAGGGCCGCTCCCAGGTCGGGGTCAATGGGAGAAAACTCCCCCGCCTGAACGCCTTTTTCGATGAGGTCCGTCAGGGTAAAGAGGAGGTCTCTGTAAAGCGAGTGAAACTCCTCGCCCAGTTCCGACTGAATGTCCCACTCGAAAAGATGCCTCTCGAAAACGTAAAACCGGAGCATCTCCCTGTTCATCTCCCGCATCTGGAGTATCGCGAAGATGACAGCTCTCACTATGCCGGTGGCCTGCGCCTCGCTGCCTATCTGTCGCAGGATGAACTTCCGAGTCGCCCTCACCT
>RFHC01000006.1 GCA_003696505.1 Deltaproteobacteria bacterium | reverse complement strand
GGATGGAACTGGGTGAACCGGACGAGTCAGGCAGAAGGCGTCCCGTCCCCGTCGAGGGTTCGGAATTCACGCTCGACATTGACACGGCGATTATCGCCATCGGCAACGGGGCGAACCCTCTCGTCCCCGCAACCACCCCGGGACTCGAGGTGAACCGGTGGGGGAACATCATCGCCGACCAGGAGACGGGGAAAACGAGCAAGAAGGGCGTTTTCGCCGGCGGAGACATCGTCATCGGCGCAGCCACCGTCATCCTCGCCATGGGAGCGGGCAGGAAAGCCGCCAAGGCAATGCACGAGTACCTCATGACCGGCGCCTGGTGACATCAGTCGGAGCTGATGAAGAAGAGGTAAATCAGCACGCCGCCTATCAGGAGTGACCCCCCCACAAAGATGAGGAGCGACGGGTCCACCTCCCCTTCAACGGGTCTGAACTGCGTGTACCGGAGAATTGCGAGAGAGATTCCTGAGATGAGGAGAAGGCCGAGAACCCACTTCCACCGGAATATGACCGACAGGATGACGACGGCTCCCACTCCTGCAAGGACCCACTTGTTTGAGGCCAGGTCAATGATGTTTCCCGTCGAGAGGAAATCGAGGACCCGGGCGATGATATCCGTCATTGAATGTCTTCTCCCGTTTTTTCCGTTATGATAATAAAAACCTCGTTCTTTATAAATATTCGGTCTAAAAGGGCAAAGAGTTGAGCGGAGACAGAAGGCCAATCGGGATATTCGACTCGGGTGTGGGGGGGCTGACCGTCCTCGTTGAGTTGAGGAAACGCCTCCCGGGAGAGTCTTTCATCTACTTCGGAGACACGGGGCGAGTCCCCTACGGGATTAAGGGCAAGGAGACGGTAACCCGCTACTCGATAGAAATCGTCAACCACCTCGTCGTTTCCCACGACGTAAAAGCCCTCGTCGTGGCGTGCAACACCGCTTCCGCACTCGCTTTCTCCGACCTGAAGAAAATTTACCGGATTCCGCTCTACGATGTCGTTACGCCCGCTGTGGAGAGGGCCCTCAAGGCGACGAAGAATGGCAGGGTGGGGGTCATCGGGACGCGAAGCACCATCTCGAGCGGCGCCTACCGGGACGCGCTGAGGTTGAGAAACGGGAAGGTAAGAGTTTATCAGCAGGCGTGCCCCCTTTTCGTTCCCCTCGTGGAAGAAGGGTGGGTCGAGAACGAAGTGACGAGGATGGTTGCTTCCGAATACCTGTCTCCCCTCGTTGCGCAGAGGATAGACACGCTCATCCTCGGATGCACCCATTATCCCTTTCTCATTCCGGTGCTGAAGCAATTTCTCGGTCCATCGGTGCAGGTCATCGACTCCGCCTCCTCCGTGGCTGAGGAAGTGGCCAGCTCCCTTACCTCCCACGGGATGAAAGCGAAGAGGAGGAGGGGGAGAGTAAAATATCTCGTGACGGATGACCCGGAAAGGTTCGCGGAGTTTGCCAGAGAGAGGGTGGGAGAAGTGGTTGAGGAAATAGAGAGGGTATCCCTTTGAGGGAGGAGAGATGAACCTGAGGAGTCTTATCGGCAGCGGCGTGCTCCTCATCGACGGGGCCATGGGGACAATGCTTCAGGAAAGGGGGCTCGAGAAGGGGGAGCCTCCAGAGGTCCTCAACCTGAAGAAACCGGAGGTCGTCCTTTCCGTCCACCGGGAGTACCTGGAAGCAGGGGCCATGGCCGTCACGACGAACACCTTCGGCGGGAGCAGGGTGAAGCTCGAGGAGTACGGACTGGGCGACTCGACGCTGGAGGTGAACCGGAGGGGAGCAGAGATTGCGAGGGAGGCGTGCGGAAAGGAGGGGTTTGTTCTGGGGTCCGTGGGACCGACGGGAAAGTTTCTCCGTCCCATGGGCGAGCTCGACTTCGACGATGCCGTCGCAATTTTCCGGGAACAGGTGACGGGTCTCGTCCAGGGCGGGGTCGACGCCATAAAGATAGAGACGATGATGGACATCCGGGAAGTGAAGGCGGCAATCGTGGCCGCCAGGGAGGTGACGGACCTCCCCATCATTGCCATGATGACCTTCCAGGAATCGGGCGCTACCTTTCTCGGGACGACCCCCCAGGCCTTCGCCGTTCTCGCTGACGCCTTTGACGTGGATGTCATCGGCGCGAACTGCTCGGTGGGACCGGAAAAGCTCGTCTCCGTCCTCGCAGCCATGGCTTCGGTGACGGAAAAGCCCCTCATCGCTCAGCCCAATGCGGGCATACCGGTTCTCGAGGGGGGAAAGACGGTCTTTCCCCTCGGGCCGGAAGGGTTCGGAGAGAAGGTGAGGGAATTCCTGCCTCTGGGGGTGAGGGTTGTGGCCGGATGCTGCGGGACGACGCCCTCTCACATCAGGGAAGCCAGGAAAAACCTGGGTTACCGGAGGCCGACGGGAGTGGAGGTGGTGACTCCCCCCTCACGTGCCATCGAGCCGTCAAAGGGGCTCTTTGTCTCTTCACGGAGCAGGGTGGTGACCATATCGCCTGAGGGCCCGCTCCTCATCGTGGGAGAAAGGATAAACCCCACGGGGAAGAAGGCTTTTTCCGAAGAATTGAGGAACGGAGTTCTCGACACGGTCAAGAGAGAAGCAGTCGAGCAGGAAGAACTGGGCGCGCACATCCTCGACGTGAACGTGGGGGCGCCGGGGGTTGACGAGGAATCTCTCATGGAAGAGGCGGTCTATACGGTCAACGTTTCTTCCACGCTCCCCATCATGATAGATTCTGCCAATCCCTCCGTCATCGAGCGGGGCCTCAAGGCCGTCGACGGGATTCCGATAATCAATTCAGTTACAGGCGAGAGGAAAAAACTCGAATCCGTCCTCCCTCTCGCGTCGAGATACAGGGCATCCCTTATTTGCCTTCTCTTTGACGAGGGAGGGATTACGGAAGACCCTTTCGAGAGACTGAAGGTGGCGGAGAAAATTCTCCGGGAAGCCAGGGAAGCGGGGATACCACCTGAGAGGCTCATCATCGACTGCCTCACGACGACTGTGAGCTCGTCAGACAGGGCACCGGGGGCGACGCTCGAGACGGTGAGGCTCGTGAGAGAGAAACTGGGGCTTCCCGTTATCCTCGGTGTGAGCAACGTATCTTTCGGAATGCCAGAGAGGAAGGTCATAAACAGGACGTTTCTCGCGATGGCCGCCGATGCCGGGCTGTCCCTTGCGATAATGAATCCCCACGACCGGGAGATGGTCGATATGGTTTACGCGGCGAACCTCCTCCTCGGCAAGGACCCGGGAGGGGCGGAATTCATCGCTCGCTTTTCAGGAGAGAGAGTGGAGGAAGAAGCCGACGCAACTCCTCTGGGGAGGGTGCGCCAGGGAGTGGTGAAGGGTGTGAAAGAGGAAATCCTCCCGGCGGTGGAAGAGGCCTTGAAGGAGGGGATAGACCCGATGACCCTCAACAACGAGGGAGTGGTGAAGGGGCTGGAAGAGGTGGGAAAGCTCTTCGACCAGGCGAAGGTCTTTCTCCCTCAGGTGATAGCGAGCGCCGAGACGGCCAAAATCGCCTTCGAGAGAATCAAGGAGGAACTCAAGGAGGAGGGAAGGGAGAAGAGGGGGAAAGTTCTGCTGGCCACAGTGGAGGGGGACATCCACGATATCGGGAAGAACATCGTGGGCACGCTCCTTTCAAACCATGGATTTGAGGTCATCGACCTGGGGAAGAACGTTCCTGCCCGGAGAATCGTGGAAGAGGCCAGGCGTCACGACGTCGACGTCGTCGGCCTGTCGGCGCTCATGACGACGACGATGGTGGAGATGGAGAACGTTATAGAACTTCTCAGAAAAGAGGGGATAGACGTGGTCACGATTGTCGGCGGGGCCGTCGTCACGGAAGAGTATGCCAGGTCCATCGGCGCCGAACTCTACGCGAAGGATGCTATGGATGCGGTGGCAAAGCTGATAGAAATTGTGGAAAATAAGGGGAAAAGGTGAACCCGAGGTGAAGCGAGGGGGAATTTTTCCCCTTCATGGGCGGTGACGATGAGCAAAGACACCCACACGATTCTCACAGGTTATAACCATAACATCAAGTATCGGGACAAGGTGTATCACGTGCAGACCGAGGACGGGGGGATAACCAATCCCTTCGTGAGGACTTCTCTCTTCTTCGAGGGAATGGTGGTGGACGTCATTAAAGTCTCATACGAGGAATACCTGGGAGAAGGAGGGGAGGCCCTGAAGGAGAAGGTGAGGGAGTTGATGAAGAAGCAGCACCTCATCATGATAAAGAGGGTCATGTCGGGTTACTACGAGGATTCCCGCGACGGAGGAGATGAGAGTTGAACTGATAAATTCCGGTCTTGTCGTCGATGAGAGAGAAATTTTCAGGGGGGTGAATTTCTCAATCGGTCCTGGCGAGGTCCTGGCGGTGACGTCGGAAGAAGGAACGGGGAAGAGTTTCCTCTTCCGCCTCCTCGCGCTCATCACTCCTCCAGAGACGGGGGAAATCCTTTTCGACGGCGCTGACCCGTGGAAGGAGAGGAAAAAGCGCGCCCTAATAAGGTCATCCCTGGGCATCATCCCCGAGTCAATTCCTGCCACTGAACTGTCCACAGTCGAGTCTCTCGTGAAGACCAATTATTACCTGATGAGGCGGATTTCCTGGAAGAGGTACCGGAAGAGGGTGAAGGAATCTCTCTCTCTGATGAAACTCGACCTGACTGACGACCAGCCTCTTTCTTCCCTCTCCCGGTCCGAGAGAGCCAGGTTCTTTTTCGCCCTCGAACTCGCCCGGGCGCCGAAACTTTTCTTTCTCGACTCTCTTCTGTCTGAGCTGGGAGATTTCTGGGGAGAGCGTGTTTTCCTCATGCTCCGGCGGCTTGCAGAGGAAGAGAGGGGAGCCGTTTTCTTTGAGAGGAAGCTCCCCCATTTTCTCGAGAGGAGAGTTTCGAGAAGTTCTTTCACGGAGGGGAAGTTTACGGTCCACACACTCTACAGAAAGGACGACGTCGTCATATGAGCGGTAAGGTCTATTTCCTCGAGTGGAGGCTTAAAGGGCGGGAAAAGGCGAGGAATCTTCTGGTTAAGGCCTTCCTCACTTTCATCCTCGTCTGCACATTTGTTGTCCTCTACTTTTCCCGGGGGCTCGATTCATACCTCTCCAGCACGTGGCGGATTTCCGTTTTTCTCAGGGAGGGCGTGAGCGAGGAAACGGGAGCACTCTTCGCGGAAAAGTTGAGGGACCTCTCCTTCGTGAAGGAGGCGTCTTATTATTCTCCTGAGGAGGTGTGGGACCAGTTTCTCGAAGCCGTCGGCGAAAAGGAGGGAATGAGGGACCTCATCGGTGACCCCGTGCCGGGTTACGTTGAGGTGTTTTTCACCCGCGACGGCCTGAGCGCGCAAAATCTCAAGAGACTCCTGAGCATCTGTAAGGGAGAAGATATCGTCAAGGACGTCGTCTACGGGGAGGACTCCTTCGAAAGGGTGCTGCGCCTGAAAGGATACGTGAATGCGGGGCTCCTCTTTTCCTTTTTCGTCTTTCTCATTTCGGGGGCGGTTCTCTTTTCCTTCCTCGATGCTTCCCTCCTCCTTTCCGTGGCGGGAGAACTTCTCTTCGGCCTCACGAGAGACAGGGATTTCCTGAAAGCCACTCCGTGGAAAGCCTTTTTCAGTTTCCTCGAAGGGGCAGTGGCTGGTGCCTTCTCTTACGCTGCCTTTCTCTTCATTTATGCGAAACTCTCCGCTTCCCACCCATCGGTTGACCTTTACACGGGAATCGACGCTGCTTCCCTTCCCTCAGGGCACGCCCTCCCCTTTCTCATGGTCGTGACCGGGGCAGGGACGATATTCGCGGTGACTTCACTCCTCTCCCTGAGGAGGGTGAGGGAAATTGTCGAGAAGGGACTGGGTGGATGAGAGGGAGGAAGGTGTCCATCGCGATTTCTGTCCTTCTCGTTTTCCTCGTCTCCATTCTCTCCCCCTCCCCTTCTCCGGGGAAGACGACGAAGAAGAAACTGGAGGCGGAAAAAGCCCGGCTTATTCGCCTGAAAAAGGAGCAGGAAAAGGCGAGGAGAGAACTTTTGAAGACGATTCGGAAGCAGAAGAGATTGAAGAAGAACGTCTCCTCACTCCTGCGCCAGCTGAAGGCGAAAGAGAGATTTCTGAGGAGAATTGAGAGGGAGCTCAAATATGTGGAGACTCTCCTTGAGAGGTATTCAACCCGGGCCCAGGACCTGGAGGAGAAGGAGAAGAGGTTGAGAGAGATTTCCCGACTCCTGACCGAAAGTTACCTTAACCTCTCCTGCCGCCCCAGACTCGCTCTCCTTTCTCCGGCGAGAGACGAGAGGGAAAAATACATTCTTGCGTCCCTGTTTCAGAAAGCTCTCCTCGTCGGGGAGAAGCTGGAGAGGGAAAACGACTACCTTTCGCGGAAACTCAGGAAACTCAGAGAGACGAGGGAGTACTGGGAGAGTAAAGAAAAGGATACCCTTTCCCGGAGGAAGAGGCTGGCAGCTATTCAGAAGAAGAGGGAGAGGGAGTTGAGGACTCTGGAGGAGAGGCGCAGGAGTATTGAGAAGAAGTATGCGCGTCTGAAGAAAAACATCGAGTCCCTTCAGAAAATTGTCGAAGAGATAGAAAAGAAGGCGCGGGTGAAGAGGAGAAAAGGGCTGAGTGGGAAGGTAACGGGGAGTTTCGCCGCGCCGGCCTCCGGAAGAGTGGTTGCCCGCTTCGGGAGGGTGAAGGACAGGGACTTCAACGTGTACATTGAAAACAAAGGCGTGGAAATAAAAGGGAAACCGGGAGGGGCCGTCAGGGCCGTCAGGGACGGGAAGGTCGTCTATCAGGGGACGGTAAGCGGCTTCGGCCTCGTCACGGTTATCGAGCACCCGGGGGAGATTTTCTCCGTGTACGGAAAAGTCGCAGTGTATAATGTCAGGGTGGGAGACCGGGTGAAGAAAGGCGAGAAAATCGGGAATCTCTCCCGCAATTCCCCCTATCTCTATTTTGAGCTTCGGGTCAGAGGGAAGCCGGTCAATCCCCTGAAATATATTCGTATTCCTCGAGGATAAAGGAGGATATTCCATGAAGAAGAAGATTTTGATCCCCCTCGTCGCATTCCTCTTCCTCTTTGGTGTTTTCGTGGGTCACTACGCTCTCGGTGACCCCTCCGGGGAAGGGAAGAGCGTCTATGAAAACCTGAAGATATTCTCCGACGCCATTGCCATCATTCAGAACAATTACGTCGAGGACGTCGACCCGCAGAAGCTCGTCTACGGGGCGATTAAGGGGATGCTTCAGTCGCTCGACCCACACAGTTCTTTCCTGACTCCAGACATGTTTAAGGAGATGCAGGTAGAGACGAAGGGGTCGTTTGGCGGTCTGGGGATCGAAATCGGCATAAGGGACGGTTTTCTCACCATAATTTCTCCCATTGAGGACACCCCCGCATTCCGCGCGGGGCTGAAGGCGGGAGACCGGATCGTGAAGATAAATGATGAACCGACGAAAGACATGTCTCTCATGGAGGCCGTGAAACGCCTCAGGGGCGAGCCAGGGACGCAGGTAACGGTCTGGATTATGAGAGAAGGGTGGGAAAAACCGAAACCCTTCACGATTACGAGGGACATCATAAAGATAAAATCCGTCCGCTGGAAGGTCATGGACGGTTACGGGTACGTGAAAATTAATCAGTTTCAGGCAGACACGGACAGGGAACTCGAGAACGCGCTTATGGAGATAGAGAAGGAGACCGGCGAAATAAAGGGGCTCGTCCTTGACCTGCGGAACAATCCGGGAGGACTCCTCAACCAGGCCGTGAAGGTGGCGGACATGTTCATCGACTCGGGCCTCATCGTCTATACCGACGGCCGGAGACAGGACCAGAAGTTCCGCTACACGGCTCAGGACGTGGGGACTTACACGGGGTTCCCCATGATCGTCCTCGTAAACGAGGGGTCGGCAAGCGCCTCGGAGATTGTGGCAGGAGCGCTCCAGGACCACGGGCGTGCCGTCGTCCTCGGCACGCAGACGTTCGGAAAGGGTTCTGTGCAGACGATAATCCCTCTGGAGGACGGGTCGGCCATCCGCCTGACGACGGCTCAGTACTTCACCCCCAGCGGGCGCTCGATTCAGGCGAAGGGAATCACTCCTGATATCGTCGTCCAGGTGGGCGAGGAAGCTCCGGAAAGCCATCCCGTTCCCTTCCGGGAAAAGGACCTGAAGCAGCATCTGGAGAATCCCACAGAGGGGAAGTCCGCGCCGGTGGAAGAAAAGAAGCCGATTATCGAGGAGAAGATCGACCCCCAGGCACTGAAAGAGGGTGAAGACATTCAGCTCGAGCGGGCTATCGAACTTCTGAAGGGCTGGGAAATCTTCAAGGACCGCTACCTGAAGCAGGCGAGCTGAGAAAGGCGGGATTCCCTCCAGAAGATGGCGAAGAAGAGGAAGAACCCTCCCCGGAAGGGCAGAAAAGAGGCCCGTCCGTTCAGAAAACTCGTCGTGGGAGGGGCGCTGGCCTTTTTCCTCGGCCTGGCCCTTTCCCTCATTTATCTTTATCCCGGCAAGTCGGTGAAGGTGAGGGAACCGGAAAACCTTGGTTCCCTGCACCAGGAGAAGGAGAAGTCCCTCGTAGAGGAGCTCCTCGAGGAGGAAAAGGCAGGTTCACTCTTTGACCAGGAGGTCTACCAGGGGAAAATTTGCCTCGTCATGGACGATGCCGGGTACTCTCCCGAGAGGGTGGAGCGTTTTCTCTCCCTGGGTGTGCCCGTCACCCTTGCCATCCTTCCAGGAGGAAGATGGAGCGGGAAGCTTGCCCGTCTCGCAAGGAAGAGAGGTGCCACCCTCATTCTCCACATGCCGATGGAAGCGGAAGGGGGAGAGCAAGACCTCTCTTCTCCCTACATGCTCCGCGTTGGGATGACGGAGAAAGAGGTCTGGAGGAGGCTCGCGGCGGCATACGCATACGTCCCCTGGGCATCGGGAGTTTCCAATCACATGGGGTCCCGCTTTACCCGTGACCCGGGGGGCATCAGGTTCGTGGCCTCCTTCCTCAAGAAAAAGGGGCTTTTCTTCCTCGACAGCAGGACGACCCCCCGCTCTGTCATCCCTTTCGTCTGCAGGGAGGTAGGGGTAAGGTATTTCGTCCGTGACGTCTTTCTCGACAACGAGAAAGACCCGGGTAAAATCAGGGAGCAGTTTCAGAGGTTGAAGGAGATTGCTTCCGAAAAGGGGTACGCCATCGGGATTCTCCACCCCGGACCTGTCGTCCTCGACGTGGTTGAGGATATGGTGGGGCAGGCCCTCCTCGAGGGGTTCAGGTTTGCCACCCTCGATGAGATAGCGCGAAGCGAGGAGAAATGAGAGGGGAGAGGGAAGATTATCTCACCGTCTCGGAACTCACGTCCCGGGTGAAGTTCCTCCTCGAGGAAGAGTTCCCTCACATCCGGGTGGGCGGAGAGGTGACGGATTACCGGGTCTCCGATGCGGGACACCACTACTTCAGCCTGAAGGACGAGAGGTCTCAGGTCAGGGTCGTCCTCTTCAGAGGGAAATCCCGTTTCGTGAAGGGCGATTTGAAGAACGGCAACTTCGCAGTCGTAGAGGGGTCCCTCACCGTTTACGAGCCCAGGGGAGAATACCAGATTCTCGCCGACGCCGTTTTCGTCTCCGGCGTGGGGAATCTCCTCCTGAAATATCACATCCTCAGGGAAAAGCTGGAGAAGGAGGGGCTCTTCGACGAGTCCAGGAAAAAGAAAATTCCCCTCTTTTGCTCGCGCGTGGGCGTCGTCACGTCCTTAAGCGGTGCCGCAGTGAGGGACATCGTCCGCATCATAAGAAACAGGTTTCCCAACACGGAGATAATTATTTCGCCTACCTCCGTCCAGGGTGAGGGGGCTGCACGGGAAATTAGCGAGGCGCTTCGCCTCATGGATGAGTATGGAGAGGTGGACGTTATCATCGTCGGGAGAGGAGGCGGCTCTCTCGAAGACCTCTGGGCATTCAACGAGGAGGAGGTGGTGCGGACCGTGGCTTCCCTGAAGACTCCGGTCATAAGCGCCGTCGGACACGAGCGAGACTTCACGCTCACCGACTTTGCTGCGGACGTGAGGGCCTCGACTCCATCAAATGCCGCTGAGATTGCGGTGATGGTGAAGCGTGATGTGGTGGAGCGAATCGGCCACCTCCTGACACGGGTCGTTTCCCGCCTCTCTGAGAGAATCGAGACCCTCAAGGGGAGGGTGGGGACTCTTCGGGGAGAGTTGAAGGACCCCCGCCTCATCGTCAGGGGGATGATGCTCAGACTCGCTGACCTGGAGGACCGATTGACCCGCTCTTCCCCGGAGAGGCGAATCAGGGAGTTGAAGAAACTCATCTCCGATTTCCTCTTCATCATGGAAAAGCGTCTTGCCGACCTCTTCTCGGAGAGGAAGAGGGGGTTTGAATCCCTGAAGGGGAAACTCCACGCCCTCGACCCGAAGGGTATCCTGAAGAGGGGGTACTCCATCACCCTCGACCAGGAAACGGGGAAAGTGCTTACCTCCTCATCTGAGACGGCACCGGGGAGGAAGGTGAAGACTATCCTGGGGGAAGGCGGGTTCCTCTCCACAGTCGAGGAGGTTCAAAAGTGAAAAGGGGATGGATACTCCTCCTGCCCGTCCTCGTCTTTCTCTTTGTCGCGAGAAACCCCCTCTTCGGCGCGACGGACCTTGTGGTCCTGGAAAAGGAGGTGGTGCGGCAGGGGGAGATTTTCCAGGTTTCCGTCATCTCCAGCCGGGTGATAGAGAGGTGTTCCGTCAGGTACAGGGACAACGAGGTTCTCCTCAAAACGGAGGGGAGGAGGGCGAAGGGGTTTTTCGGGTTCGACCTGGCAGAGAAGCCGGGAGAGAAGGTTCTGAAAGTGGTCATTTCGCGGGGTGGCACGGAGGTAACGGAGGAGAAGAGGGTCCGCGTCGTCGATGCCCGTTTCCCCGTCCAGAGGATTGACGGAGTGCCCGATTCTTACGTCAACCCGGATAAGAAGAGTCTCCGGAGAATCATGGAGGAGAAAAAACTCCTCGATTCTCTCTGGACGTCTTCTTCGCAGGACATTTTCTGGAGCGGAAATTTCATTCCCCCCCTCGAGGGATTTCAGGGGCACGGTTTCGGCCGGAGGAGGGTTATCAACGGCCAGCCCCGCTCTCCCCACACGGGTCTCGACTGCACCGCGCCTGAGGGAACTCCGGTCAGAGCGGTGAACCGGGGGGTTGTCCGGGTGGCGAGGGACCTCTTCTTTTCGGGAAACTCCGTCGTCATTGACCACGGCGGAGGCCTTTTCTCGATGTATTTCCACCTCAAGGAGATGTTTGTGAAAGAGGGTGAAGTCGTCGAGAAGGGTGAGCTCATCGGTACGGTGGGCATGACCGGAAGGGCAACGGGGCCTCATCTCCACTTCGGCGTTCGGTTCGTCAACGAGAGGGTAGACCCGACGGGTCTTTTCCGGTAGCGGTTCACATTTCCCCCTCCACCATTTACAATAAAATTTTGAATTAGTTTCCCCGGGAAAGGCCGATGGAAGAGAGAGAACTCACCTTCGAAGAGGCTCTGAAGAGGCTCGAAGAGATAGTCAGAAAGCTCGAGGAAGGGAGAGACACCCTCGAGAATTCGATGAAACTTTTCGAAGAGGGCGTCAAACTCGCCCGCTTCTGCAACGAGAAGCTGGACGAGGCGGAAAAGAAGCTCCAGGTTCTCATGAAGAGAGGCGAGGAAATCCGGAAGGAAGACATTGACGAGGAGGAATTCTTCTCCCAGGAGTGACGGGGAAGGAAGGGACGAATCGTGAACGTGGGCGAATATCTGAGTGAGGTCAGGGAGAAGGTTGACGGCGCCATCGTCGAGACCCTTTCCCGCTACAGGGGGGAGATTCCCGAGATTCTCCTCGAGGCCATGGAGTATTCCCTCACCGCGGGGGGGAAGAGGTTTCGGCCTGCCCTGCTCATGACAGGTTTTTCCCTCGCCGGGGGAGAGGCGGAGAAGGCCATTCCTTACGCGGTGGCGGTCGAATTTATCCACACGTATTCCCTTATTCACGACGACCTTCCCGCCATGGACGACGACGATTTCCGGAGGGGCCTTCCCACATGCCACGTCCGTTTCGGTGAGGCCATAGCCATCCTCGCAGGCGATGCTCTTCTCACGGAAGCGTTCGCTCTGTTTCTCGAGGAGAGGGACGACGGAATTCCCCCGGAAAGGAAAGTGAGGGCCGCCAGGGAAGTGGCGGTTTCTGCCGGCGCGAAGGGGATGGTGGGCGGTCAGGTCCTGGACATGCAGTTCATGGGCAGAGAGGTCACGGTGGATGACGTGGAGAAGATTCACCTGGGGAAGACAGCTTCGCTCATCAGGGGGGCCATAACTGCAGGGGTAATTCTCGGAGGAGGAAGCGAGGACCTTGTGGAGAAGGCGAGAAGTTACGGGACGAAACTGGGCCTCTCCTTCCAGATTGTGGATGATATACGTGACAGGAGGTCCAGCCTCGAGG
>RFHC01000023.1 GCA_003696505.1 Deltaproteobacteria bacterium | reverse complement strand
GAGAGACCCTTCCTCCCCCTCCTTCACGGCGCTCCGGGAATCCGTGTAAATGAATTTCGGAGGCATGGGTGCCTCTTTTATCCTCCGGGCCTCCTTCAACTCGGCGCATCCGGCGGAGAAAAGCGCCAGCAAAGCGAAAAGGACGATTTTTTTCGAAAACGTCATCGCCTCACCTTCCTCTCTAAAGCGTCACAACCACCGTTTCGGGCGAAACGAGAAGTCCCGTCACCTTTCTCCTCGTCTCCTCGCAGAGGACCGTGACCGTCTCTCCCACCCGGCCCTTCTTCATCAACTTCCCCGTTGCAGTGAGGAGGACACCGTCACCTCGCACGACGATTCTCACCTTCCTTCCCCTCTTCACGAGGGTGCCGTCCTCCAGGTGAGACGTCCTGATGACCACACCCTGGGAAAGGTTCCTCTTCACCCTCTTTCCGAGAATTCGAGAGAGGTCGGTGACGCTCCCCGCGGGGAGGCGCGAAGACCGCTGAGGAAGGGGATAGATGTCTCCCTCCCTGAGAATCTCTCCCCGGGAAATCGCCCGGGCCGTCACGTAAGCCGTCACCACCGTGTCGTACTTCACCTCAACGGTGAGATGCCCCACCTTGCCCCGTCTCCCCCTTACGAGGACAGAGTAAAGGGCTCTCGAAGGAGGGATGAATCGAATCGGTTCGAGAGAGAGAATCTGCCCTCCTCCACTCGAAGCGAGAGCGGGGTCCCCGCCGACGACCCGGACGTCGTCGACGACGACCCGGAGGGGGATGAGGTCCCCCAGACTCTCCCGGAGTTTATCTTTCAGAGAGGGGAGGACTCCCCCGGGAGAGTCGAGGGGAAAGAAGAGGAGGGATACGAGGAGGAGGGAAAGGACGATATTTTTCTTCCTCTTCATTCTCTATCTCCTGATCGTTGCCGCCTCTCTCAGCATGTCGTCGGATGCCTGGAGCGCCTTCGAATTGAACTCGAACGCCCTCTGGGCGATGATGAGGTTCGCCAGTTCCTCGACGACGTTGACGTTTGACATCTCCAGGAAGCCCTGGGAAATCGTTCCGAATCCCTCGCTTCCGGGCGTGCCCGTCGTGGGGTCTCCAGAGGCATCCGTGGGGACGAAGAGGTTCTTTCCGATGGCCCGGAGGCCGGCCGGATTCGTGAAAGTGGCGAGTTCGATCGTTCCCACCTCGACGGGGGTGTTATTTCCCGATTCAAAGACGGAAACTTTCCCGTCGGAAGAGACGACGATTTTCGTCGTGTTTGAGGGGATGGTGATGGAGGGCTCGAGCAGGTACCCCTCGGAGTTGACGATGTTCCCTTCGCTGTCAACCTTGAAGGCGCCGGACCGCGTGTAGGCAATCGTCCCGTCGGGAAGGGTTATCTGGAAAAATCCATCGCCTTCGATTGCCAGGTCCAGGTCGTTCCCCGTCTGCATGAAGTCTCCCTCGGTGAATATCTTCTGGACCGCCACCGGCTTAACGCCCAGGCCGACCTGAACTCCAACGGGAATCTGGCTCCCCTCCGCAGAGGGAGGGCCTGCCGGCGTGATGAGCTGGTAAATGAGGTCCTGGAAGTCGGGACGGCTCTTCTTGAACCCGACGGTGTTGACGTTCGCCAGGTTGTTGGATATGACGTCGAGGTTGAGCTGCTGGGCAAGCATCCCCGTAGCCGCGGTGTAAAGAGAGCGAATCATCTCCTCACCTCCTTTTATCTCACCCGGGCGATTTCGCTCACTGCCCGGTGCGAAAGCTCGTCCATGCTCCGGATCATCCTCTGGGCCACGTCGAACTCCCTGAGGGCTCTGATGACGTTCACCATTTCCATAACGGGCGAGACGTTGGGAAATTCGAGTGCTCCCTGAACGACTTCCCCCGATGCCCTCCCGGCTTCCTGCCCGGCAAAGAGGGAATCCCTGACGTGGCGTATTCCCTCGACGCGGTAGATTCCTATCCGCCCCACCAGGTTCCCGTCGACGGAGATGCTCCCGTCAGGGGCCACCTGAACCTGTCCCTCCGGGAGAGAAATGGGATTCCCGCTCTCGTCGAGGACCCTCATCCCCGAAGAGGTCACGAGAAATCCTTCGGGAGATATCTCACACTGGCCGTTTCTCGTGAAGTAGGTCCCCTTCCCGTCGGAGACGCGGAAGAAACCCTCTCCCCGGATAGCCAGGTCCAGGGGATTTCCCGTCTCCCTGATGGGCCCCTCTGAGGGGTCGATGGAGAAACTCCCGAGATACGACATCCCCCGTCCCGCCGGATAGAGGGAGGGGGAAGGGAAGGGAGACCCCTCGGTAACCTGGTAGAGGCGCGCCGAGAAGAGAGATTTCTTGTAACCCACGGTGGACGCGTTGGCCAGGTTGTTGGTCACCACGTCCAGTTCTCTCTGCTTCAGAAGCGCTCCTGAGAGGGCAACGTAAATTCCCTTGTACATGGCCTTTCACCTCCGCCTCTGAGATAAGCAAGGGGCATACCAGAAACGGAGGGTCTCCCGGGGAAAGTGAGGGGCGGGAATGCGAAGTAACTCAAGACGTTACGGGGATTTCCCCCGGACCCTGCCGGGCGGGGAGGAAACCCGGGGCAAGGGGGAGGAAAACTTTTCCGCGCTGAAGCTGGGAGGAACGAGTGAGGGGGGAAATTTTTTCCTTCAAACCCTGATACTTATTCGACTTCCGCCATCGGGCAGAGGAGGATCTCCCTTTTTCTTCTTCTTTTCTTTCTTCCCCCTCCCCTGACGGGAGGCGTTTTTCTGGCCCGTGCGGACTCCCTCGACACCCGAAATCCGGTAGGGCTCGCGTATGGAGAAATCGTCAAACATCATGTTCTTATTATCGGAAAAAGAGTCTTTCTTGTGAAGCGCGCCAGGGAAAGCGTCACGATTTTGACCCCTCCCTCAGGAGGACGGGGAGACAGGCGTCACTTTTTCAACGGTATTCTTTTCAGGATCCGGTCAGGAGAGTGAGCATCGCCCGGGAATAGAGGGTAACCACCTCATCCTCCTCCCGGTTGAGGATGGAAGCTATTTCCTGGAAGGAAAACTCCTCGAAGTGATGGAGCGCAACGACGAGGCGGGAATCGGCGTCGAGGGATTCAATCTTCCGGGCGAGCTCTTCCCTCGTCCGGGCAGGGGCAAAGATGTTCGTCGAGAATTCGCCCGTCCCGTCCGTGGAGAGGGAGAGGACGGCCACCCTCATCACCTTTTTCACCCCTTCCTCGTCCCAGCAGAGCGCCTCCGCCAGTTCTTTCACCGTTGGAGGCCTCCCCTGTCTCTCCGTGAGAGACCCGAAGGCGCGGATCAGGTCTCTGCTGAGTGCCAGAGAAGAATCGAGGTCGGGAATGAGACGGCGAACGCCGGAGACGATCCCCTCGACGATTTTCCTCCGGACGAAACGGTCGAGCGATTCACCCGCGTCAGGGTCGTAAGAGGAAAGCCCCGTCACCAGTTCCTCCACGCACCTTTTCACGAGGACCCCTTCTCCGTCCTCCACCCCGAGGAGACCCTCGAAGCGGAGGAGGTAGAACCGTATCGTGGAGAGATACATTCCCGCTATTTTTTCTCTCTCTTCGGGCCTGAGAAGCCTCATGTCGCCTCTCCTGCCGTTTCCTGAATGTTGAGAGCCTTTCTGAGGAAGAACTGGACGCTTCCCTTGACAGGCGGGGGTGGCGGTGACGCGAGAATTTTCCTCGCCACCTGTCCCACCATCTTCGAGAAGGGACTGTTCGGATAGAGGGAGATGAACCCCTTCTGCGCCATAATGGCGTCTTTCACTTTCTTCTCGTAGGGGAGGTACCCCAGGTAGTCGAGGGAAAGCCCGAGAAAACGCTCAGCCACGATGGAGAGCTTGCTGTAAGTCTCAAGGGCTTCCTTCTCCGTCCTGGCTGCGTTGACGAGGATGCGGAATTCCTTCTCCCCGTAATCGCGGGAGAGGACCTTAACGAGGGCGTAGGCGTCCGCGATGGAGGTCGGCTCGGGCGTCACGACGACGATTGTCTCCTGGGAGGCCACGCAGAAGAAGAGGACGTTCATCGAAATTCCCGCGCCCGTGTCGATGAGAAAGACATCGAAGGGGACGCTCAGGTTATCCAGTTCCTGAATCAGCTTCAACTTCTGGGAGTCGGAGAGGTGGGTCAGGTTCTTCACTCCTGAACTCGCCGGGATGATGAGAATCCCCGCGGGACCCTCGACGAGAATCTCCTCCATCCTCTTCTCCCCCGTGAGGACG
>RFHC01000005.1 GCA_003696505.1 Deltaproteobacteria bacterium | reverse complement strand
GCCTATCTCCATGAGAACAGACTGGCGCGACATCGCCACAGCGTAAAGGTAACCCAGGAAGAGAACGAGGAGCATCGACGCCCGGGCGGTCATGAGGAGCTGCTGATACGTCTGGCTCTCCTTCCTCAGCCAGAGGAGGACGGGGAAGAAAATGTTGTTGGCGAGCATTTTCCCCAGAGCGATGGTGGAGACGATGACCATGGCGGTGGCGGCTGAGAAACCCCCGAGGAAGATGAAAAGCGACAGGAGGTGCCTGCCTTCTGATAGAGGAATGGAGAGAATGAACCGGTCACCGAGGGAAGGGGGAAGCCCCGCGAGGCGCCCGTAAAGGGCGACGGGAATGACGAAAATATTAATGAGGAGAATATACAGGGGAAAGAGCCAGGAAAGAGTCTTCACGTGGGTTTCGTCAGTGTTCTGAACCACGATGACGTGAAACTGCCGGGGAAGGACGATGACGTTGAAAATGGCGATGACCATAAAAGCGAACCAGCGGCCGAAGGCGGTTCCAGGAGATGAGGAAAGAGAAAGGATATTTACCAGCTCGGGGTCACGAGCTGCCCGCTGGTAGATTTTCTCCAGGCCTCCGCCGAAGGAGTAGACGATGACGGCCCCGGCGATGAGAAAGATAACCAGCTTGACCACTGATTCGAAAGCGATGGCCGTGAGTATCCCGCCCTGCCTCTTCGCGAGGTCGAGGTATCTCCCCCCGAAGATGAGAGCGAAGGCGGCCAGGTAGAGGGTGACGAGGAAGGTCGGGTCCACGTATTTCCGGAAAAGCTTCGTTCCCGCAATGATGTCGAGAGAAATCTCTATCGCCCTGAGCTGGAGAGCGATGTAGGGGACGATGGCAACGAGGAGGAAAAGCGTTGAGACGACAGCGATGAGCCCCGACCTGCCGTATCTGATGCTCAAAAGGTCCGGCACGGAAGTGACGTTGAACTCGCGGCAGACCCTCACCACCTTCCTCAGGAAAACCCACCACGTCAGAGCAAAGATGGAGGGGCCGATGAAAAGGCCGAGGAAAGAATACCCGGCCTTGGCGCAGTTTCCGATGCACCCGTAAAAGGTCCAGGAAGTGCAGTAGACTCCCGCGGCGAGGACGTAGATGAACCGGTCAAGCCCCCTCCCCTTCAACTTCTGGAAGTGCTTCTCGCCGACCATCGCGATGAGGGAGAGGAGGACGAGGTAGAGGGTAATGCAGACGATAACCGTTATTTCCGAATAAGGCCCCTTCATCGCTCACTTATCTCCTCCCCTGACGAGGAGGAAGGCCGTCACCACAACCGCCCCCCAGAGGAGGAAGGTGAGGAAGATGCCCGCAGGGATTCCCAAAACGAAGGTCTTCCCCTCTATAATCTTATAGAGAGGCCAGTTCAGGAGGAGGAAGAAGAAGAGAGCAACCCCCAGCGACCTCTTTTTCCCCGCACCGCGCATAATTTTTCCTTTTATTCGTTGAAAAACACCGGTATGTTAATATATTAGGTTATGAACCTGACCATGTAAACGGGAGGATGAGATGGAAAGCGCTTTCTGGATTCCCTTCGGTCTCCTCGTCGTCGGCGCGGTCGTGATAACTCTCAACATTTTCATCTACAAATAAGCCCCCTTTAATGATGACAGAGTTCGCTTCCGGGAAAACTGCAGGCTTCTTCCTCCTGGTCGTCATCGCATCATTCATCGTCTTTACCTTTCCCCTGAAGGGTCTGTCGGAAATTTACAAGTGGACGGATGAAAAGGGGAACGTTCACTTCACGGACAACATCATGAATGTGCCGGAAAAGTACAGAAACAAAATAGAAAAACCGGAACTTCCGGAAATCAACACCTACGAAGAACCCGCTCTCACCGGCTCGGGAGGCGGTGAAGGGGAGGAAGCGGCTTCCCGCAAATCCCCCTCTTCCCCGGAGGACCTGGAGAAGCAGATTTCCCAGCTGGAAGCGGAAATTCAGGCGAAGAAAGACCTGATAAAGATGGTGGAAGAGAGACAGAACCTGGCCCTCAACCCTCTGAGAAACAGGGTCATAGACCCGGACGACCTGAAACTCTACGAGAAATACAAGAAAGAACTTCCTCAGGACGAGCAGAGACTACAGGAATTAAAAGGTCTTCTGGGTCAGGGGGAGGAAACGCCGCCGGCGGTGAAGGAGTGAACGGTGAAGAAAAACCCCGACCACGAGGCGCGCGCGAGTCAGGAGGAGATGGAAAAGCTTGAGAAAGAATTTCTCGACAAAATGAACAAACTCCGCCGGGATATGGAGAGTTTCCTTTCGCTCGACGAGGCTATCTGGGCTTATCTGAAAGAGTTTGAAAGTGCTGAAGAACCCGATACAGGTCCTCAGGATAAGGGCAGTTGACCTTCATCCGAATCTTCCCCGACGGGTGAGGGAACTCCACCTGATAGGAGTGGAGGAGAGGCCGTAAGGGGAGTTCTTTCATCACGTCGAGCACGTCCCCTCCGTACTTCACGTCTCCCAGGATGGGAAATCCCGCAAAAGCTGCGTGGGCCCGTATCTGATGCATTCTCCCCTTTTTTATCGTCGCCCGCACGAGGGTGACGCCGTCGTAAATGGAGTCCACCTCAAAAGCGGTGTGATAGACAGGGTCCTCAAAGTGTTCCCTCTTCGAAACCTTCACCCGGGCTCCCCCCGTCGTGACGATTTTGTTGGTCACCGTCACGCTTCCAGATACCGGTTTCGTCGTGAGAAACACGTATGTTTTGACGATTTCCCCGGCATCCTGCTTCTCTTTCAAGAAAGCCAGAGTCTCGTCGTCCCGCGCCATGAGGACGAGGCCGCTCGTCTCGTAATCGAGCCGGGAGAGGAAGCGAGGGGGTGTGAGAAATTCGTCGTCCAGGTCTGATGCGAACATGTAGGCCGCGTAATTGGCCAGGGTGTCCTTCTCCCCGTAATGGGCCGGCAGAGTGTGCATGAAGGGAGGTTTGTAGAGTGCCGCCACTCTGTCGTCCTTGTAGATGACCTTTGGGCCGTAAATGAAGTTGGGCCAGTACCTCACGTCAGCCCGGGACTGGAGGCGGAGCACCGTCACCCGGTCTCCCTCCTTTACCATTTCCCCCTTCCGTGCCTCCCGGCCGTTTATGAGAATCGCCCTTTCCAGAAAGGCTTTCCTGATGGTTCCCCTCGAAGCGTCAGGGAATTTCTCTCTCAAAAAAGAGTCAAGTCTCTTCCCCTCGTCGTTCTTACTCACGACGACTGTAACGTCTCTATACACGGGCATCGAACCTCTCAAGGACTATTTT
>RFHC01000136.1 GCA_003696505.1 Deltaproteobacteria bacterium | reverse complement strand
TCTGCCATCAATGCCATTATTGTCGTCGGGTTGAATCTCCTCATGGGATACGCAGGACAGATAAGTCTCGGCCACGCTGCCTTCTACGGGCTGGCGGCGTACACCACTTCCATCGCAACCACGACTTACGGGTTTCCCATCTGGGGAGGGATTCTCCTGGCGCTCGTTCTCGTTGTGGTCGTGGCCTACCTCATCGGCGTCCCCTCTCTCAAATTGACGGGCCATTACCTCGCCATGGCCACGCTCGGATTCGGCGTCATCGTTTACATCTTCTTCAACGAGACGGTGGAGTTGACGGGTGGACCGACGGGATTCGTGGGCATCCCGCGCCTCGAGCTGTTCGGGTATTCTTTCGATTCAGACCTGGCGTATTACTACCTCGTCGTCTCCGTCCTCGCTGCCGTCATCCTCGTTTCACTGAACCTGATAAATTCGCGCGTCGGGAGGGCCCTGAGGGCGATACACACCTCGGAAGTGGCGGCCCAGGTCCTGGGTATAAACATCTCCCGTTACAAGGTTTTCGTCTTCGTTCTCTCTGCTTTCTACGCTGCCATAGCCGGCATCCTCTACGCCCACTACCTGACCTTCGTCGCCCCGTCGTCTTTCGGGTTTAATTTCTCTGTCGAGCTGGTGGTCATGGTCGTGCTGGGGGGGATGGCAAGCGTCTGGGGGGCCGTTGTCGGCGCTTTCTTCCTCACGATTCTCCCCGAGTTTCTTAGAGCTTTCGAAGAGCTGGATATTCTCATATTCGGCGCCATCCTCATCGTCTGCATGATTTTCCTCCCCGGGGGCATAGCCGGGGGGGTGAGAAAACTCTGGGAGAGGGCGAGGCCGAAGAGGGAGGCTGAGAGTGGATGAGATGGTGAAGCCCCTCCTTCAGTGCGAAAAGGTGAGCGTCTCCTTCGGGGGTGTCAGAGCACTCAGAGAGGTGGACATCTCCGTGAGTGAGGGGAGCATCACCGCCATCATCGGTCCAAACGGCGCGGGGAAGACGACTTTTCTCAACGCCGTTTCCGGGCTCGTCCCGGCAGAAAGGGGTTCCTTCCTTTTCGAGGGGAGGGATATATCGAGACTGCCCGCGCACGAGCGAGGGAGGATGGGCATTGTCCGCACATTCCAGAACCTGGAGATTTTCAGCAACATGACCGTCATCGAGAACGTGATGACGGGGGTCCACAGGAACGTGGGGTACGGTGTCTTCACCTCTCTCCTCCGCACTCCCCGATTCTGGCAGGAAGAGGAGAGGTGCCGGAGAAGGGCGGAGGAGGAGCTCGAGTTCGTGGGTCTCCTTGAGAAGGCCGATATGATGGCTGACGAGCTCCCCTTCGGGAACCAGCGGCTCCTCGAAATCGCCCGTGCTCTCGCCTCGGACCCGAAGCTTCTCCTCCTGGACGAGCCTGCAGCCGGGATGAACATCCGGGAAACGCGGGACCTGGGGAAGCTCATAAAAAGAATCAACGAAGAGAGAGGCGTCACCATCATCCTGGTTGAGCACGACATGGACCTGGTCATGAAGGTGAGCCACTGGATCTGGGTCCTCAACTTCGGCGAGGTCATCGCGTCCGGGACCCCTCTGGAAGTTCAGAAGAATCCCGACGTCATCGCCGCCTATCTGGGGACGGAAGACGAGGAGGGGGGCGATGCTGAGGGTTAAGAACATCGACGTCTTTTACGGGAAGATACACGCAATCCGGCGGGTTTCCCTTCACGTGAGGGAGGGAGAAATCGTCGCGCTCATCGGAGGGAATGGAGCGGGGAAGACGACGCTCCTCACCACCATATCGGGGCTCGTTCGGTCCCGAAACGGCGTCATTGAGTTCCGGGGGAAGAACATTTCGCGGGAGAAGCCGGACAGAATTGTCCGCATGGGAATCTCCCACGTGCCCGAAGGGAGGCTCGTCTTCAAGCCCCTGACGGTGGAGGATAACCTCCTCCTCGGGGCGTATCACCGCGTATCCCTCTTTTCCTCGCGGGGCGTTGAGGAGGACCTGGAGAAGGTCTACTCCATCTTCCCCGTCCTCAGGGAGAGGCGGAAGCAGCTCGCCGGCACCCTTTCCGGAGGGGAGCAGCAGATGCTCGCAATCGGCAGGGCGCTGATGTCCCGCCCGAAACTGCTCCTGCTGGACGAGCCGAGCATGGGGCTTGCGCCGACGATTATAAGGGAAATATTCGGATACATCGTTGAACTCAGAGACACACTCGGTCTGACGGTCCTTCTGGTAGAGCAGAACGCGTGGTCCGCTCTGAAGGTGGCGGACAGGGGATACGTGCTCGAAACTGGTAGAATAGTCCTGCAGGGGCCGGCGTCGGACCTCCTGAACAACAGGGACGTGCAGAGGGCCTACCTGGGGAGGGACCTGGATGCCGAGGTGCCCATCGATTGAGAGGGAGGGAGAGAATGGAAGAAGTGAGGTGCTGGGAACCGGAGTATGAGTGCATGGACCGGGAGGACCTGGAGCAGTTGCAGCTGGAGAGACTCCAGTCAACGCTCACCCGGGTATACCGGAACGTTCCCTTCTACAGGAAGAAGTTTGACGAGCTCGGAATCAACCCGGAAGACGTGACGTCGCTCTCGGACCTGAGGAACCTCCCCTTCACGACGAAGGACGACCTGAGGGAGAACTACCCTTACGGTCTCTTCGCCGTTCCCCTGAGAGAGGTGGTGAGGATTCACGCCTCCTCGGGGACGACGGGGATGTCCACGGTCGTGGGATACACGAAGAACGACATCAAGACGTGGTCGAATCTGGTGGCGCGCATCCTCACCGCCGGTGGAGTGACGAAGGACGACGTCGTTCAGATTGCCTTCGGGTACGGCCTCTTCACGGGCGGATTCGGCCTTCACTATGGGGCGGAGAGGATCGGAGCCTCCGTGATTCCCATCTCCAGCGGGAACACGAGGAGGCAGATAAAAATCATGCAGGACTTCAAGACCACGGCTCTCGTGTGCACCCCCAGTTACGCCCTCCTCATTGCCGACACGATTCACGAGATGGGCGTGAACGTGAATTCGCTTTCCCTCAAATACGGGCTTTTCGGGGCGGAACCCTGGTCAGAGGGGATGAGGAAGGAGATAGAAGAGAAGTTGAAAATCATTGCCACGGACAACTACGGACTCAGCGAGGTGATGGGCCCAGGCGTGGCAGGGGAGTGCCTGGAAAGGAACGGGCTCCACATAAACGAGGATCACTTTCTCGTGGAGGTGGTGGACCCGGAGACTCTGGAGCCGGTCGAGCCGGGAGAGGTGGGAGAGCTCGTTATCACGACGCTGACGAAGGAGGCGTTTCCCGTTATCCGTTTCCGGACCCGGGACCTGACGAGGCTCATCACCGAACCGTGTGCCTGCGGGAGGACGAGCGTGAGGATGAGCCGGGTAATGGGGCGAACGGACGACATGCTCATCATCAAGGGGGTGAACGTCTTCCCCTCACAGATAGAGGCCGTCCTCTTCGAGATAGAGGGGACGGAACCTCATTATCAGATAGTCATCGACCGGAAGGGGGCACTGGACGAGGTGACCGTTTACGTGGAGGTGTCAGAGTCCATTTTCTTCGATCAGATGAAGAAACAGAGGGAGATGATAGAGTACATCAAGAAGCGGCTGGCCGCTGAGCTGGGAATCAGCGTGGACGTCAAACTCGTGGAGAAGAAGACGCTCGAGAGGTTCGAGGGGAAGGCGAAGAGGGTCATAGACAGGAGAAAACTGTAGGTGGCGGAGGGGAAACTTTACATCGTCGCTACTCCTCTGGGAAACCTGGAAGACGTGACCTTTCGCGCGGTCCGCATTCTTTCAGAGGTGGATGGAATCGCCTGTGAGGACTCCCGCCGGACGGTGAAACTCCTGAACAGATACGAGATAAAAACCCCCCTCATCACCTACCAGGAGTACAACAAGGAGCAGGCGGGAGAGAAGATTATCGCACGCCTGAAGAGGGGGCAGAGGATAGCCCTCGTGTCCGATGCCGGGACTCCAGGGATATCCGACCCGGGCTTCAACCTGATAAGGGACTGCATCCGCGAGGGCGTCGAGGTTGAGGTCATTCCGGGCCCGTCGGCAATTATTTCTGCCCTCGTTCTCTCAGGGCTTCCGACAGACAGGTTCGCTTTCGAGGGATTCCTCCCCTCGAAGAGGGAGAGGAGGAGGGAAAAACTGAGAGAACTCTCCTCTGAGGAGAGAACTCTCGTCTTTTACGAGTCCCCCCACAGAATTCGGGAAACGCTCGAGGACATGCGGGAAATCCTTCCGGGACGGCCTCTGGCACTCGTCAGGGAGATGACGAAGATTCACGAAGAGGTGCTCAGGGGGACCGTTGAGGAGGTGTGCGAGGAGATTTCCTCCCGGGAGTCTCTCCACGGGGAGATTACCCTCGTCGTCGGAGGGAGGAAAGAGCGGGAGGTGACAGCCGGCAACCTCGACGAAATCGTGGAGAGGGAGATAGCCGGATTCGACGGGTCTCCCTCGGACCTGGCACGGAAAATATCCGAACTCACCGGGATTCCCCGGAAAAAAATCTACTCCCGTATCCTTGAAGTGAAGAAACGCCTTTCTCCGGAAGATTAATCTCCCCCGGTCTCGACGGGCCGTCTCTCTCCTGCTTTTCCTCTGACACCCTTCCTTTCACTGTCCCTTCTGAGGATTTTTCTCTGGCACCTTTTCTCATCTGACGCCAGCTGCTCTGGCACCGCAGGGGCAGGTCAAATTTTTTTCTTGACACACAAAATATCTCTACTTAAACTATCTACAAATTAAACTTAAAGAGCAGGGGACATGAAGGGGGCTTGCTTCCCATATCCTTCCGGTTTTATCTGTAGTAACTCCTAAAATCTCTATTTTTAAAGAGGAATGCCGGTGTCAGAGCAAAAGGCGACAGCATCACCGGCCTTAACTCAATAAATCTATATAACATATAGACAAATAAGATAAGCGACAGGAGGTGGATGATGTTGAGTGCCGTGGACGAGAAATTGGTGGAGGAATTGAACGCCCGGTTTTCTGGGAAAAGCCCGGAGGATGTCATCCGGTGGGCGCTGGATGAGTTTGGGGACCGCGTTGCCCTGGCGAATTCCTTCGGTGCTGAGGACATGGTCCTCACCGACATGATTCTCGCCATCAACCCGGATGCCAGAATTTTCACCCTCGACACAGGGCGTCTTCCCGAGGAGACCTACAGGGTTATGGCGCGGGTCCAGGAGAAGTACGGGAAAAAGATAGAGGTTTACTTCCCCCGCGCGGAAGACGTGGAGTCGATG
>RFHC01000022.1 GCA_003696505.1 Deltaproteobacteria bacterium | reverse complement strand
CCCTGTTTCCCCATCCAGGCTGCCCTGGGGCACATCTCGTATATGGTAAGAGAACTGGGAGATGCGGACTTTTTCTTCGTCCCGAACGTCATCAACGCGGAGGCAACGGGCGATTCGGCTGAGTCTTTCTACTGCCCCTGGGGGCAGACTCTCCCCTTCGTGGCACGGTCGAATCCGCGCCTGAACGGCTACCTGACGGAGAAGCTCCTCGCACCGACTGTGAGGTTTCGTGATGGGATACGGCTCCTGGCAGAGGACTTGCACGGGGCATTGAGGAGATTCGGCGTGACGAAGAGAAGAGTGCTCGACGCCGTCCAGGCGGGGTACGAGGAGATGAAAAGGTTCGAGAGAATCGTCAGGGAGAAGGGGAGAAATCTCGTTGAAGCCGTGAAGGCAAGGGGAGCCGAGGCGGTGCTCCTCCTGGGAAGGCCCTACAACATTTACGACAGGGAAATGAACATCAACATTCCGGGGAAAATTCGGGAACACTACGGTCTCGACGTTCTCCCCTTCGACTTCGTCCCGGACCTGGAATCGGTCGACATCGGACCGGTTCACGGAAACATGTTCTGGAATCTGGGGCGAAAAATTCTGAAGGCAGCACGGTGGGCGCGGGAGAGAGAGAATTACTCGGTCATCTACGTGACGAACTTCAAGTGCGGTCCGGATTCTTTCGTGCGCCACTTCGTGGAAAAGGCCCTGGGAAGGCCGTTCCTCACCCTCACCTTCGACGGACACGGGAATGATGCCGGCTTCATGACCCGGGTGGAGGCGTACCTCGATTCCCGGGGCGTCATCCGGTGGTGGAAACGGAGAGATTATGAGCGGGTTTGAGAAGAGGACCGTATACATTCACCCCATGACCTACACGGGAGCGAGGGCTTTCGCCGCCGTCCTGGAGGGAATCGGGCTCCCGGCGCGGGTCTTCCCTCCTTCCGACGAGAGGACGCTCGAGCTGGGAGGGCTCTACTCGAGCGGGGAGGAGTGCTACCCGCTGAAGATAACCCTGGGTGACATTTTGAAACTCTTCGTGGACGAAGGGGCTTCTCCGGACGAGGTGGCGATTCTCATGCCCTCTTCAAACGGTCCCTGCCGGTTTGGACAGTATCATCACTACATGAAACACGTTCTCGATTCACTCGGATACGAAGGGGTTGCCTTTATCTCGCCGTCCTGCGAGGACGGGTACGGCAGTTTTTCCCATTACGTGAGAGAGATACAGAAGCCCGGCTGGGTCGCCATCGTCGCCGCCGACATTCTGAGGAAACTCCTCCTCATGACCAGGCCTTACGAGAGAGAAGAAGGGAGCGCTGACGCTCTCTACGAGGAGTGCCTCGACGGTCTCTGCAGGGTGCTCAGGGAGAAGAGCAGGTCCCGGACGCTTATGAGCTCCGTGAAGGGGGAACTGAAAAAGATAAAGGAAAAGTTCGCCGCCCTGGAGACTGTGAGCGAGGAAAAGCCCCTCATCGGCATCGTCGGAGAGATATTCTGCCGGCTGAACCGTTTCAGCAACGACGAGCTCATCCGGAAGATAGAGTCCCTCGGGGGGGAGTGCTGGCAGTCAGACGTGGCGGAATGGATACTTTACACCGACAGGGAACATCAGAGGGTCCTGCGGAGGATGGGGAGGCTCATCTCGACCGACATGTTTCTCTCCTGGTTCAAATACTCCACCCAGAAGAGGCTGGAGGAGGAGCTCTACTCTGTCTTTTCTGATGTTTTCCGGGGGAGGGAGGAACCGGAAGACGTCACTCACGTCCTCCGCCTGGCATCTCCCTATCTCCCCCAGGGGGGCGCCCTCGGGGAGATGATTCTCTCTGTCGGGAAGGCAGTGTATTATCACGAAAAGGGTGCATCCGGCGTCGTCGATATCAGTCCCTTTACTTGCATGAACGGCATCGTCTCCGAGGCAATCTACCAGGACCTGTCCGCGCGCCTTGGCGGATTTCCCATCCGGGTTTTTTACTTTGACGAGAGTCACAGGGACGTGGAGTACGAGCTTGAAATCTTCATGGACCTCGCCAGGAACTATCGGGAGAGGACCGGGCGTGCGGAGGGGAAGAGGTGAAGGTGGCTGTCATCTCCGACGTCCACTCGAACATGGATGCCCTCTCCGTCGTCCTGGACGACATCGAGGGAGAAGGGGTTGCCCAGGTCTGGTGCCTGGGGGACCTGGTCGGATACAACGCCGAGCCCGACGCCTGCATAGAGGAGGTGCGGAAGAGGTGCACCTACGTCGTGCTGGGGAATCACGACGCGGCCGTTGCGGGCCACTTCGAGCCGCTTCACTTCAACCTGGCGGCACGGGCGGCCGTTGAGTGGACGAGAAAAGTCCTGAAGAGGGACAACCTGGCCTACCTGGACAGGCTTCCCAGCGCGAGGTCAGTCACCGAGGAAATTCTCCTCGTCCACGGTTCTCCCTCTGACCCGGAGGCTTACATCATGGGGATTTCCCAGGCGGAATCGGAACTCCAGTATCTCTTCCAGCGCCTGAGAAAGAGGATCTGCTTTTTCGGGCATACCCACGTTCCCGTCCTCTACGGAATGACGCGTTCGGGCGAGGTCTTTCACGAGCCGGGAGAAGGAGAGGTTCGCCTCGACCAGGAAAACCTCTACCTCATCAATCCCGGTTCTGTCGGGCAGCCCCGGGACGGGGACCCGCGCGCGTCGTACCTGGTCCTGGACCTCCGGGAGTTGACCGTGAAGTGGGTCCGCCTCGTGTACGACGTGGACTCCGCGCAGGAAAAAGTTCTCCGGGCAGGCCTGCCGGAATTCCTCGCCTCACGCCTCTCCCGGGGGATGTGATGTTCCGCTATAGAATGGTCTCTCACACGGCGGACATCAGAGTCCGCGTCTCTTCTCCGACCCTTGAGGGTCTCTTCCAGGGAGCCGCGCTCTCCCTCTGCAGTCTCCACGTCGACCGGCGCCGCGTCCGGGAGAGGGAGGCAGTGAAAGTTTCGGCAGAAGGGTACGACATGGAAGACCTCCTCTTCAACTTCCTCCGGGAGTGCTTCTCCCTCATAGCCGTAGAATCGTTCGTCTACCGGAGGGCAGATGTTAGAATTGAAGATGGAGGCAGAGTCGGGGCAACTCTCAGGGG
>RFHC01000135.1 GCA_003696505.1 Deltaproteobacteria bacterium | reverse complement strand
GTTCAGGTCGTTGAGAAACTGGAAGAAGTTTTCCGAGAATGTGTCGTCGTTGGGAGTGGTCCGGAAGAACCACTTGAACCCTCTCTCCGTCAGCGAGGCAGCCGTCGATTCGGGGTTCAGGAAGGGAATCTTGTGCCGCTCAGCAGCGAGAGAAGCCGTCTTCGTCACGGAGCTGTAATAGCACCCCAGGAGCGCGACCACCTTCTCCTCGGTGATCAACCTCTCTGCCTCGGAAAGCCCCACGTCCGGCTTCCCCTGGTGGTCGGCAATGACGACTTCAATCTTGGCACCTCCCAGGTTGGGGAGACCCTCGGACTTCGCCAGGGGAAGGTTGAAGTCGTACTTGTTGTTGATGATGTCCTGCGCCAGTTTGATTGCGTCTGCCAGTTCCTTCCCCGTGGTCGCAGCCGGTCCCGTCAGGGGATAAATCGCCCCGATCTTGATCGTTCCCCCGAGAGCAGTGGAGGCCGCGAACACGAGTGCCACCAGAGCGAGGATCACTTTTCTCCTCATCGTTCCTCCTCCTTTCCTTTGTTTTTCAGGGAGCCGAACCCCCCGCCGCCCGGCGTCTCTATTCGGAGAACGTCCCCCCGATTCAGCCGGGCTGTAAATTTGCTGCCCATCTCGCTCGCCTTCCCATTCCTGATGATTATGTTCTTCCCCGGCGCTCCCGCCTCTCCTCCGAAGAGCCCGTAAGGCCGGAAACGGCGCCTCTCAGAGAGGACGGTCACGTCGGCATCGCAGAAGACCTTTATTTCTCTTATTATCCCATCTCCTCCGGGATACTTCCCCTTTCCCCCTGTATTTCTCCTGACGGCATATCGGGTAACGATGAAGGGATAGCTGTACTCCAGCGCCTCAACGGGAGTATTGAGGGTGTTCGTCATGTGGGAGTGAACTGCCGAGGCCCCGGGGACTCCCTCTCCGGCGCCCATTCCTCCCCCTATCGTCTCGTAATAGGCAAAGGGCTCTCCCTTCCTCTCGTCCCATCCACCGATGGTCACGTTGTTCATCGTCCCCTGCGAAGCGGCGGGAATCCTGTCCGGGACGGCTCTGCTCAGCGCGCCGAGGAGGACGTCCACGATTCTCTGGGAAGTCTCCACGTTTCCCCCGGCAACGGCCGCGGGAAAAGTGGCGTCGACGACGCTCCCCTTCTCCGTCAGCACACGGACGCTCCTGAGTATCCCGGCGTTGGTGGGCACGTCGTCCGGCAGGAGAGTCCTCACGACGTAGAGGACGGCGGAAAGAGTGATAGCGTAAACGGAGTTGACGGACCCCTGAACCTGAGGAGAAGAGCCGGTGAAGTCCACCGTCATCTCGTCCCCGGAGACGGTTATTTTCACCCTTATTCTCACCGGGTCGTCCGTAATCCCGTCGTCATCCATGTAGTCCTCGAACTCGTAGACGCCGTCGGGAATTCGGGAAATCCTCTCCCGGGCAACGCGCTCGGAGTAATCCTGAAGTTCCTTCGAATAAAAGAGGAGGGTCTCCACGCCGTACCGCTCTGCAAGTTCCTCGAGCCTCCTTATTCCCGTCCTGTTCGCCATCAACTGAGCGGCGAAATCCCCCTCTCTCTCGTCGGGCGTCCTCACGTTCGCGAGAATGAGGGAGAGGACGTTCCTGTCAATTTCCCCTTTTCTGACGAATTTCATGGGGGGAATAATCACACCCTCCTGGAAGAGGGAAGTGGAGAGAGGCATCGACCCGGGCGTCATTCCGCCGATGTCCGAGTGGTGTGCCCGATTCGCAACGTAGAAAAGCGGTTTCTCCCTCCCCAGGAACACGGGGGCGACGATGGTTACGTCGGGCAGGTGAGTTCCTCCCCGGAAGGGGTCGTTCAGAATCACCATGTCCCCCTCTTCCATCTCCACCTCTTCAATTGCGGCGAGGACCGAAAGGGGCATCGAACCGAGGTGGACGGGGATGTGTGCTGCCTGGGCAACCATGTTCCCCGCAGAATCGAAGATGGCGCAGGAATAATCGCGCCTCTCCTTGATATTGGGAGAAAATGAGGTCCTGTTCAGGGTGGACCCCATCTCCTCGGCGATGGAGGAAAACCGGTTCTTGAAAACCTCCAGGAGGATGGGACTCGCTTTGACCGTCACTCTGCTCTCTCCAGAACGAGATTGGAAAACCCGTCAACGGAAACGCTCCACCCCGGAGGAACGACAATGGTGGAGCTGTACTCAACGACGATGGCGGGACCGGAGAATTCGTTCCCCGGGAGGAGTTTCTCCCTCTCAAACACGGTCGTCTCCAGCCAGTCCCCGCGGAAGAGAACCTTCCGCGTCCCCAGGATGGCCCCGTCCGGGATGGGCCTCTCCGTCACCTCTTCAGGGACGAGACGGGGTTTCTCGGGGACTCCGCGCGCGCGGAGGCGGACGTTCACGACCTCAACTCTCCTTCCCGGATTCTTGTACCCGTAGAGCCTCTCGTGCTCGGCGTGGAAACGCTCGATGAAGTCACCTTCGCAGGGGACGACGATTTCGTAGGACTGCCCCTCGTACCTCATGTCGAGATACCGCTCCAGGAAAATTTCCCCTTCCGGGACTCCTTCTCTGAGGAGGTCCTCCTTCCCCTGCGCCTCGAGGTGCCGGAAGTGTTCCTCCAGAGCATCCGGTGAGGCCTCCCTCTCGGGAAGCATGACCGTCCGTGAATAATCTTTGACCACGTCTGCGAGAAGCATCCCGTAGGCGGAGAGAAGCCCGGGGTTGGATGGCACGAGGACCCGCGGGATGGAGAGGAGTTCCGCCAGGAAGGCGGCGTGCATTCCGCCGGCTCCCCCGAACGAGAGGAGAGTGAACTCCTGAGGGTCGTATCCCCTCTCGACGGAGATGACCCGGATGGCCTTCTCCATGGTGGCGTTGGCCACGTCGAGAATTCCCTCGGCCAGCTCTACGGGGGATAGCCCCGCCTTCTCCGCCAGAGCTTCCATTCGCGGGACCAC
>RFHC01000134.1 GCA_003696505.1 Deltaproteobacteria bacterium | reverse complement strand
GTACTGGAGCGGCGTCAGGTTCATGAAGTCGATTCCCCCGGACTTCAGTTCGAGAAACATGGTCGCCTGGTCGGGGATGATTCGGTAGATGACCCTCTGAATGTGAGGGCGCCCCTCGAAGTAGTCGGGATTGGCCTCCAGGACGACCTTCTCCCCCGTCTTCCACTCGACGAACCGGTAGGGGCCGGTCCCGATGGGGTTTCTGTTCTGTTCGGAGTGGACGATGTCCTCCACCCCTTCGAGGCGGTGCTTCGGGAGAATCCAGATGCCCCACGAGGCGAGGGCGGGGGCGAAAGGCTTTTCGTATTCAACGACGAAGGTGTAGGGGTCCGGCGCGTATGCCCTCTTCACCTGGAGGAAGTCCTCCGCGTAAGCCGTCGGTGTCTTCGGGTCCCTCATGAGGTTGTATGTGAAGAGGACGTCCTCTGAAGTGAACGGCTTCCCGTCGTGCCACTTCACGCCCTTTCTGAGGTGAAAGACGATTTTCAGTCCCCCCTCCTTTATCTCCCACGACTCCGCCAGTTCCCCCTCGAGGTTCAAATTTTTATCGTACCTGACGAGGCCGTTGTATATGAAAGAACCCACCTCGTGCGAAGCCGAATCCGACGTGATGTGGGGGATGAGACCCGAGATGTCCCCGATGGAGCCGAAAACGATGGCATCGCCGTAGGCGGGCTTTCCCCCGCTCTCTCCCGTGACCACCTCCTTCACGTCGCCAGGGAGTTTCTCCTGGCTCTTCCCGCAGGAGGAAAGGGCGAAGAGAAAAACCGCCAGGACGATGAGGAAGACCCTTCTCTCAAAGCGCCTCATCTCTCTCCTCCTTCTCTCGAGAGCCTCACACGGCACCCTCTCGAGGAAAGCTCTATTCTCGCAGGCAACGTCTCATCCTCCTCATAAAAGTACTCCACCTCGAGGGAAATGTCTTCCCCCTCCACGTCCTCCCGAACGGGACGGAGGTATTCGTCCGTCCAGAGAGAGAACCCCTCTCCCTCGATGAGATACCCTCCCCCTTCTCTCTCGTATACCTCCCTCTCACTCCCGGGCGGGACCCACGTCCCGGAGAGGAGAGGAGCGAGCGGGACGACCCTCCCCGCCGTTTCGAGGAAACGGTGAATCCACGCCGGCTCTCCCGCCGGACGGAATTCCACGGAAAAAGCCTCCACTTTCCCTCCACCCTCCACTTCCTGCTCCACCCTCCCCAGCGGGTCACCGGAGGGAGTGAAGACGAAGAAGGTCCCTCTCTCCCCCTCAATCCGGAGGAGGCAGAGAAAGGGAAATGCCTGACCTCCGCACGAAAAGCTCCCGCTGTAGAGAAAGTCCCCCTTCTCCGGCCTTCGGGAAGAGATGCGGCTCAGGTACGCCTCTCCTTCACGGGGAGAGGTCCGCTTCACGGGAAGCGAACAGGAAACCGCCGCGGAAAGACAGAAGAGGATGGCGAGAAGGGAGGCCCCCTTCGCCGGAGCGCTCATCGTTTACTTCTCAATCTCCTTTATCTTGTTGAGAACGATTTCAGGATTTTCGTGATTGTTTTCCAGCGCCCGCCGGTAATAGGTGAGTGCCTCCTCTTCACGGGAGAGGGCCTTCAGGACGTCTCCCATGTGCTCGAGGATGACGGGGTCGTCGGGGACGAAGGAGAGCGCCCTCTTCAATTCCTCGTAAGCCTTCTCGAATTCGCCCCGGCGGTAGTAAACCCAGGCGAGACTGTCGATGAAGTAGCCGTCCTGCGGTTTCAACTCGAGCGCGCGGCGAATCATCTTCTCCGCCTCGTCGAGTTTCACGTTTCTGTCCGCGTAGGAGTAGCCCAGATAGTTGAGCGCCGTCGCGTTGTCCGGGTTAATTTCGAGGGTCTTCTTCATCTCCCTCTCCATCCCCTCGAAGTCTCCCAGCTTGTCGTAAATGACCCCGAGGAGGAAGTGGCCCCTTTCGTTTTTCGGGTCCAGCTTCAGGGCGTCCAGGAGAACTTCCTTCGCCTCGTCGAACATCTTCCCGTCGTAGAGGACTTCTCCCAGGAAGAGGAGGATGCTCACGTCGTCGCCCACCTTTTCCCTGAGCTTCCTCAGAATCTCGGCGGCCTTCTGATACTTCTCCTTCCGGGAATAGAGGATGGCGAGGTGAAGGGTTGCATCCCTGTAGAGGTCTGAGTCTTCAGGAACTTTTGAAAATTCCTCTGCGGCCTGCTTCACCATTCCCTTTTCCTGATAAGCGCTCCCGAGGTAGATGCGGACACGGTGATTATCCGGTTCTTTCGTGAGGACAAAGCTGAACTCCTCTATCGCCCGGTCCAGGTCTCCGCTCTCGAAGTAGAGAAGCCCCAGCTTCGTCCTCAGGCTCGTGTTGTTGAAGTCTATCTTCTTCAGCTCTTCGTACTGCGAGGCCGCTTTTCCGTATTCCTTCTCCCGAATGTATATGCGCCCCAGCCTTTCCCTGACGGCAGAATTGGCAGGGTTTTTCTCCAGGACCTTTTCGTAAATCTTCTTCGCCTCCTCCTCCTTCCCCATCCTCTCGTAGACCCAGCCCATGTCCACGAGAACGCTCTCGAAGTCGGGGTGAATTTCGAGGGCTTTCTCGTAATTTTTGAGCGCTTCCTCGAACTTCTCCTGTGCCGCTTTCATCCGGGCAAGGTAGAAGTATCCCATGAAGTTGCGCGGCTGCCTCTCGAGAAGACGGGAGATGATTTCCTCAGCCCGCGAGAAGTCCCCCTCCTCTGCGTAGAGGGATGCGAGCTGGAGGTACGACTCCGAGTCATCCGGGTCTATCTCGAGGAGTTTTTCATACGTTTTTCGCGCTTCCTCTTTTTCTCCGGTGGCGCTCAGTATCCCTCCAAGGAGCCAGAGAGCCCGCCTGTTTTCCGGAGCGAGCTGCACGGCCGTTTCCAGGTAACTCTTCGCCTTCTCGAAGTCCCCCTTCTTCAGGTAAACGTTGCCCAGCTCGGTGAATATCTCCGGCGAGGAGTCGTCGTAGGAGAGGGCCTTCCTGTAGTAATCGGCCGCAGAGTCCAGGTCCCCCTCGCGGTAGCTCAGATTCCCCAGGAGAAAGTAGTAGTATGCCTTTGCCTGAATCCTCGTGCTCGCGCCGGAAAACCCGTGGAAACCCGAGGCGATTCCGGCTATTGTGATGATGGAAAGGGCAACGAGAAGAGAGATGGCTGTTTTCTTCATCCTGTCTCCAGAGCGTTTTATTTGAGGTTTTTTATTATACAATGCTAACTTAAAGCAAATCCACGGGAGGCCCGATGGAAATCCCCTTCGTCCCCGAGCGGGTGCTCAAACGTCTCCTCTCCCGGGGGGGAGAATTCGGGGAGATTTTCGTAGAAGAGCTGAGAACCCTCCAGGTCCACCTGGAGGACGGGAGGGTGGAGAAAGTCGTCCCGGGCCACGACAGGGGCGTGGGAATTCGCCTCATCAGGGGAGGAAGGACCTTCTACGGGTGGACCTGCAGTCTCGACGGGAAGAACCTCGAAGAGGTGGCGGAAAGCGTCTCCCGTCTTGAAGAAGGCAGCGGAGACTCCGTCTCTCTCTCCCTTCCGAATGAGCGGAGTGAAGCGTCAATCTTTCCAGAAAAAGACGCCGACACTGTCCCCTTTGAAAGAAAGCTGAAATTGATAGAGGAAGCGGGGAAAATAGCGGGTTCTTCCCCTCTCGTGAAAAACGTCCGCGTCGTTTACGGTGACGCGGTGAGGAAAATCGCCGTCTTCAACTCTCTCGGCACCTCTGTCTCCTCTTCCGTCCCGTACATTCTCCTCGCCGTCCAGGTGGTGGCAGAGGAGGGCGGGACCCTTCAGAGAGGATACGAAACAGTCGGGGGGACCGTCGGGTGGGAAGCCTTCGACGATGGTGCCCACATTCAAACAGCCGAGAAAGCTTCCTTCCGGGCAGTCCAGGCTGTCAAAGCGAGGAGGGCGCCGGGAGGAAGAATGCCGGTGGTCATATCCAGCGAGGCCGGCGGGACGATGATACACGAAGCCGTCGGGCACGGGCTTGAAGCAGACCTGGCTGCGGGGAAACTCTCCGTTTACACGGGGAGAATCGGGGAGGAAATCGCCTCTCCGCTCGTGACGGTCATCGACGACCCCACGATTCCCGGGAAGAGGGGTTCTTACCCCGTCGACGATGAGGGGACCCCGGCCTCCCCCACCATCCTCATCGAGAAGGGAATCCTGAAAGGCTACATGTCTGATATTCTTCAGCACCTTCGAGAGGGTGTCCCGCTGACGGGAAACGGGAGAAGGGAGTCTTTCAGGCACCGGCCCATCCCGAGAATGAGCAACACCTACATCGCCCCCGGCGATTCAGACCCGGAAGAAATCGTTCGCTCTGTGGAAAGGGGATTTTTCGTGAAGAAGATGGGGGGCGGACAGGTAAACACGGTGACGGGAGATTTCGTCTTCGAGGTCCAGGAAGGATACCTCATTGAGAAAGGGAAGGTGGGAGACCCCGTCCGGGGGGCGACGCTGACGGGAAACGGCCCGGAGGTGCTCAAGATGATAGACATGGTTGGAAACGACCTCGGCTTCGGACTGGGCACGTGCGGGAAAGATGGACAGGGCGTCCCCGTCGGCGACGCACAGCCGACGATTCGAATTGGAGAACCCTTTATCACGGTTGGCGGAGAGGGGGAAAAATAACAGGGGGAAAAGATGGAAAGAGAGCTCCTCAAAAAGGTATTCATCCTGCTCACACTCATTCTCGCCTGTGCCATCGTGGCTCCGCGTGAGGGCCATTCCCTGACGGTTACGATATCGGGGTCCGTGCTCAGAGTCAGTTCGGGAAAATTCGTCATCTCCCTGGGCGAATTCGAACTCGGAGGGGCGAGGCAGGTGGAAATACTCGACAGGGAAACGGGAGAGACGACGACGGTAGACCTCTCTTCCGTCTACGAAGACATCTCTTACTCATCACCTCTTCCGGAAGATTTATCCGGGAAATTCAGGCCGGGCAGGTTCATCTGCCGCGTGACCCGGCAGGTCGAGGACACTCGTGAAGCTCTCGAAGAGTTCCTCACACAGGTGCACGAATTCGAGAACCGCCTCCGCCGGTCACTGGGAAAAGAGGCCACCGCGCCGGGGACTTACGTCAGTTCGCGGCTCGTCCTCGGCAAAATTCAGAAATTCCACCGCATCGCTGCAAAAGTTGTCGCGAAACTTTACGAAAAAGGGCAAGAGGAAGACCGGTACGAACTCTTCACCCACCCCGTCAGGTTCGAACTCGAATTTTCTCCCGACGTGGAGAAGGCTTTCGGAGGAAACGCGAAGGGCCTGGCCCTCGCGACCCGAGGACTCCTCTACGACGAATTCGAGAGAACCTTCGTCCAGGAGTTCCAGTTGACTCCTCAGGAGGCGGAACTCCTCTACATCCTCCCATCCACCGTGAAAAACTTCGTCGTCTCAGACTCCGGGGAGGGGTCAGTTTCCTTCGTTCCCTTCCCCTACATAGAGGTCTCCCCGGAAGGCCTCAACGCCCTCTGGTACATTCACAGGCAGGGTCTGGCGCCTCTCCTCCTCCGCAAGATAAACGCGGGGAAGCCCTTCGACCCCGTCATCACGGACAGGGACATCGTGAGGAAGGCTGTGAGCCTGACCCGGGTCATCGGAAAGGAGGGTGACTCCCTCTTCATCTCAGCCGGCACCCCGTTCGTGAAACCTGGAATCAGAGTGAGAGCGAGGCACGAAGGGGGAGAGGTTTCCATCTCGGTCGACCGGGTCCCCTCACGGGAATATTCGGTGGGGAAGGCATCACCTCCGGAAACGACCTCGAGAATTGATGAAAAGTGGGAGGTCATTCTCTTCCCGCGGAAGGAGGAGTGATTTCCCCTCACCTCCTCCCGGCCTGTGCAATTAAACTTCTTGACATGAAAGAATTTCTCCTGATATGAAATAAGGCAAGAGTGTATACCGTATACAATTTTCACCCTCGCTCACTCTCCTCCTCGTCCCTGGGGGAAAAGGATAAAAAGCTTGAGACACCACACATCATAAAAGGGGGGTTCTTATGGCGACTCTGAAAGAAAAACTGGCTCAGAAGATTGAGGAGCACCGTCCGCGCACGACCCGTCTCCTCAAGGAGTTCGGGAACGTCAAGGTCGACGAGGTGACCATCTCCCAGGTCATCGGGGGGATGAGGGGAATCAAGTGCCTCGTCACCGACATCTCCTACCTGGACCCCTTCGAGGGAATCCGCTTCCGGGGTTACACCATCCCCGAGGTGATGGAGAAGCTCCCCAAGCCGGCGGGCTGCGAGATGCCCTACGTGGAGGGGCACTTCTACCTTCTCCTCACGGGGGAGATTCCCACGGAGGCGGAGATTCAGGAGGTGATCGAGGAG
>RFHC01000021.1 GCA_003696505.1 Deltaproteobacteria bacterium | reverse complement strand
ACGGGGATAGACCTTTACGTCGAGGCGAGGGGTTTCGTGCCGACGCGGGAGTGGAAGAGGACGAGGTTCGGCGAGAGGTGGTACGACGGGGAAACGGTAGTGGCCTCAATAGGGCAGGGGTATATCCTCGTCACTCCCCTGGAACTGGCCGTCGCATACGCGGCCATCGCGTCAGGGGGGAAGGTCCCCGCGCCTCACCTCGTGAAGAGAGAGGTGGGGAGTGAAGATGAACCTGCCCTGAGCCTCACCGTCGGTTCAAGGTCTCTTTCCCTCATCAGGCAGGCTCTGGAAGGCGTCGTGAAGGACCTCCACGGGACGGGAAGGAGGGCGGACGTTCCGGGCGTTCAAGCTGCGGGGAAGACGGGGACAGCGCAGGTCGTTTCCCTCCCTGAGGAGGACATCCCCGAAGAAGAGATAGACTATTACAGGAGGGACCATGCCTGGTTCGTCGGGTACGCTCCCTCGAGGGACCCGGAAATCGTGGTGGCTGTCGTCGTCGAACACGGGGGCTCCGGAGGCAAGGTGGCGGCGCCCATCTTCCGGGAAATCGTGAGAGAGTATTTTCGAGGGAGGAAGCAGTGAGGCGTTTCTTCACGGGACGGACGGAGACGATTCTTCCCATTCTCGCTCTTTTCCTCTCCGCTGTGGGGGTGCTGAACACGTACAGCGCCACGTTCTACGCGAGGGGAGGTGGTTTCCCCATCTACCTGAAGCAGGTTGTCTGGGTGGGGCTGGGGTTCTTCCTCGCCCTTGGAATTTCCTGGCTCAACGAGTCGTTGCTGGAAGACATCTCCCTGCCGGTGTACGTGATCACCCTTCTTCTCCTCCTCCTCGTCCTCGTCGCCGGAAAGACGACGGGGGGAGCGAGGAGGTGGATATCCCTGGGTCCCGTGAGCATCCAGCCGTCGGAACTGGGGAAGGTGGCAATCATTCTCTTCCTGGGGAGATACTTCGCCAGGAGCTATAATCCCTACGGCATCACTCTCAGGGACCTTGTCGTTCCCTTCGCCTTCGTCCTCGTCCCCTTCTTCCTCATCATCCTCCAGCCCGACCTCGGGACCGGAGGGCTCTACATCCTCATCTTTGCGGGAATGGCCTACCTGGCCTCATTGAGAACGAGGAGCATCGCCACCCTCTTCCTGGCCGGTCTCGTCTCCCTTCCTGTCGTCTGGAACCTTATGAGGGATTATCAAAAGAAAAGGGTCCTCACCTTTCTCTCACCGGAGAGGGACCCCTTCGGCGCGGGATATCACGTCATTCAGTCGAAAATCGCAATTGGTTCGGGAGGGCTTTTCGGGAAGGGATTTCTCCAGGGGACGCAGGGACAGCTCCGTTTCCTTCCGGAGCAGCACACCGATTTTGCCTTTTCCGTCTTCGCGGAGGAGTGGGGGTTCTTCGTCTGTCTCGTCTTTCTCATCCTTTTCCTCCTCTTTATTCTGAGAATCTTCTTCCTCGCCCGTCAGGTCCAGGACAGGTTCTCGGCGCTGGTCATCGGGGGGATAGGGGTGTATTTTCTCCTCCAGTTTTCCATCAACCTTGCCATGGTGATGGGGCTGTTTCCCGTCGTGGGAGTGCCCCTTCCCTTCGTGAGTTACGGCGGATCGTCGATGCTTACGAGCATGCTTGCCGTGGGAGTCGTGATGAACCAGTCGAAGAGACGGTTTCTCCTCTGAGGGCTTCTATCTGAGTTTTCTGAGAGCTGAAAGGACGCCGGAGGTAAGGTCAGGGCCCGTCCCGGGGATTCTCGCAACCACCTTCCCCTCCCGATTGACAGCCAGGAGGAGAGGGACCCTCTCCTCAGATGCTTCGTCGAGAAATTCCTCTTCCGGTGATGTGCAGAGGAGAATCCTTTTCCAGGACCCTTCGTAAGGGGTAAACTGCGGGTCTTCGCTCCACGGTTTCGGAGAAGCAACGGGGGTTCCCCCGGCGGAATAACCGTTGAGGAGCGAGATGACGACCAGGCTTACGTCCCCCGTCAGGTCGACGGAGATGGAGGGAAACCGAAAAAAACCGTCCGTTTCCTCGCAGATGGGACACCAGGGTGCGCGGACGTAGAGGAGGAAGGGAGAGCCTTTCATCGACTCGATGGGGACGCTTTTCCCATCTTCCCGGCACGAGAGGGGGGGAAGCTTTTTCTCAAAAAGGGCAGACCCCTCCCTGAGAGGGGCTGCCGCACAGGAAAAAATTACCGTGAGGGAAAAGAGGAAGAGAAGAAACCTGATGAAGGCTCTCTCTCGGAGTTTCGTCACAGCGCTTTTTTCAGCAGGTTGACGATGTTTTCCTTCGGGTTCGCTCCGACGAGCTGACCCTTTATCTCCCCGTTTCTGAAGAGGATGAGAGTGGGAATACCCCGGATTCCGTATCTTTGAGCAATTTCGGGGTGGTCATCCACGTTCACCTTGGCGACAGTTGCCTGACCCGCATACTCCTCTGCTACCTGCTCGAGGATGGGAGCTATCATCTTGCAGGGACCGCACCAGGGTGCCCAGAAGTCGACGAGGACGGGTTCGTCCTTCTTGATGACCTCGTCAAAACTTTTCCCGTCCAGGTTTAGTACTTTTTCGGACATGTTCAACCTCCGCTCGTTTTGTTTTCCGTAATAGAGATGCTTCTGTCAGGATTTGGTT
>RFHC01000133.1 GCA_003696505.1 Deltaproteobacteria bacterium | reverse complement strand
GTCGTAATCTGTCAGACCATCGCCGTCCGTGTCCGCAAAGAGGTGATATGTGTTGGGTGAAATAAATTCGAGTCTGGCCCATGTCCCTCCATCTCCCGTGACCAGGAGAGTTCCTGAAGAGGGCCACTGGTTCCCGGCATAAATGATGAGGGGGACCTCCGTGGTGACGAGAACATATCCTTCCGTGGAATCGTAGAACGTCCCGGAGATGGAGATTTCGTAATACGTGCCTGTCCCATCACTTTTTTCTTCGGTTCGAAACTGGTAATCCCTGTACCAGTAGAGTTTGCCTGTGGAGTCGTCTCTGGAAACGAAGTCCAGCCTTTCCATAACTGGAACGAGTTCTTGATTGATGAAATAGGTTCCCCTCCCCGTGAAACTCCACCCGTTGAATTCCACAGTCAGGCGTGAGTAATTCATGGTGATTCTTTTCACCCTGTATGTGTTCACGTTCATTACGCCCGTGGCTGACCCGCTACCGGTGTATGTGAAAACGCAGTCCGAGTAGTGGTCTATGGAAAAGGAAACGGTAAAGTTTCCCGTGCTAAAATCGATGTCACCTGAAATGGAAAAGGTCCCTCCACAGGCTCCCGTTTCCGTGCCCTGGACTGGGGTGGCAACCGTGTATGAGGAGTTAGCGGCAAAAAGTTCTGCACTCCGACGATTTACCTTCTTCTCAAGGGAAGAGAATAACTCCCGGAGCGGTATTCTTCCTGCCGGATTCTCGGTTACCTGTTCATTCCCTGTTATATTGAATTTTTCGATGTAAGGGATTCGGGGTCCTGTGTAAATACTCCCGATGGCCAGGTCGGTTGCATTGGAAGGGGATATTGCCGCAAAAGACTTTTCCCCGGTGTAGTTTAGCCAGGAGGATGGACCTCCCCCCGACCCGCCTCCGCAGGAAGTGTAAAGGAGAATGAAGAATGGGATAAAAAGGACAGGAAATAGTCTGATTCCCTTATACGCACGTGGAAGTAGGAGAGAAAAATGATTCATACTTCCTTGAATCAAAAAACATGAAAGTTGTCAATATTTATTTAAATTTTTATGAATCTCGCAGGGGAAGTTTTTCTCAGAGTGCGAAGAGGAATGGAGGGAGGAATCTCCCCTGTGCGATAATCTGGAAGAGGGAAAGTTCATGAAAAGCAAAAGGACCATCGAGGAAAGGGGAAGGAGTCTTTTCGCCACTCTAACAGAGACTTTCCCGCTCTGCTGCGGGAGCGATGAATTCCCGTCATTCCCCCACGTTCCTCCAGACCCCGGCAGGTCTTCTTTCTGGGACGATTTTTCCCATGAGAGGGTGGAGGATGTCCTGAAATATCTCAGGGGAGTAGAGGATGTTCTCGAAAGAGAAGGGGAGGGAGATATTCCCGAAGAGGAGCGAGTTGACCGGGAGGTCCTCACAGGACTCATCAGGAATCTCCGGTTTTTCCTCGAACACCTCCGCCCCCACAGGAGACAGCCCACATTCCACCTCACTCTTCTGACCACGGGAATCCTTGAGGTCCTCGGGCGAGGAGGCGGAGAAGAGCGTCATATTCCCCAGGTGGGGGAATTTCTTGAAAGGGCCCGAAGGGCCCTGGACGACGTTTCTCCCTCTTACAAAAATTCCGGGATTTCAATGGCGGAGGACATTTTCCGGTGGGTCTCGGGTGAGGATATTCCGGCAGGGATAAAGGCATCCGTTCTCCCTCCGCTCGAAGAATTTCGGGATTTCCTCTCGCGCGTCCCCACTGGAGAAGGACCTCCTCTCAATCCAGAACTTTACCCCCGCCTCATTCAGGAGTGCCTGGGGGAAGAGATTTCCCCGCATGAGGTTCAGGAGGTCATGCGGGAGGAGATGGAGGAAACGGCGGGTATCATGAGGAGGACGTCCGGTGGTGGCGCGGAGGGTATATCAACCTGTTTGCCTGAAGAAGGTGTCGTCTCCCTTTTCAGAAGAGAGGTGAACAGCCTGAGGGAGCACTGTCTGGAAAAAGGCCTCTTCCCGGAAGGAGTCCCCACCGAGACCCCTCTTCAGGTGGTCATGGTCCCTCCTTACCTCATGGGGATACGGGCAGGGTCTGCCTATGCATTCTCTCCCCAAGGGGATAAAGCCGGTGGCATTTTTTACATCCATCCAGGGGATTCGGGGGGAGGGGGAAATACCCCCTTTATCTCCGAGTATTCCATGCTCTCCGCTCACGAAACCTACCCGGGGCATCACCTCCTCGACGTCTCCCGCTGGAGCAATCCCGGGCTCATCAGGAGGCACGTGGAGTCTCCTCTTTTTTACGAGGGGTGGGCGTGTTTTGCCGAGAACATCCTCCGGGAAACGGGATATTACGCGAATCCCACCGAGCAGTTTCTCCTTGCCAGGAGGCGATACAGAAGAGCCGTTCGGGGGCTTGTCGATGTGAGGGTGAACACGGGGATGTGGACCGTCGATGAGGCGTCGGAATTTCTCGCCCGTTCGGGATTTCCTCCGGAAAGCGCGAGGAGTATAGTCGAAAAGTACCTTCTCCGTCCGGGAAGTCAGATTATATATACGCTCGGGTTTCGCTTTTTTCGGGACCTGTTCAGGAAATATGGAGAGGGACGGCCGGAAGTTTTTGCCCGACTCGTTCTCTCAGCCGGCGAGATTCCCTTCTCCTGCCTCGAAGAGGTCCTGGCCAGGAGAGAAAATAACTGAAGGAGTGAATTTTCATGAAAGATTTCCTCGGATACCACTCGGAGTGGAACCTGGGGAGTCCCGGAGGGTGGGACTACCAGAGGATAACCCAGGTTATCGGGAAGGCGGTCTGGGAAAAGGTCCTCGAGCAGTGCGACCCGGGAGTGCCTCTTGATTTTGACCATCCCCTCCTCTATCCCATCAACAATTTCGTCGATATGCTCCTGGACGCGCTGAGGCAGAGAGAGGGGAGTGCGGGAGGTTTCGTCGCCGTCATGGCCGAGGAGGAAACTCTCGAGGACGTGGTGGAGAACATCAACCTGGCGGAGAGGCTGAACTCGATTGACGGCGTCGAATCGGCGCTCATGGCTCCCCAGGAACTGGAACTCCGAAACGGACACGTCACCTACAGGGGAAGGCGCGTTTCGCTCATCTTCATGGACTTCAACACGGACACCCTTCTCAAACTCCACAGGAAACACGACCTCACGCCCCTCGTCGAAGCGGTGAAGAGGAACCTCGTCATCAATCCGCGGGGGACGGAACCGATTAACGTGAAGAGCGTCTTTGAACTCATAACGGGAGGAGAGCGGGGACGTTTCACTGAAGAGACGGTTCGGAGGACTCCCTGGACACGCCGCTTCTTCCCGAGGAAGACGGAAGGCCCTTCGGGAGAGAAGATTTCGGACCTGGTGGAGTGGACGAGAGAGAACTGGGAAAGGCTCGTTCTCAAACCCGAGCGGGGGTATTCGGGAATCGGCGTCCGCGTCGGGGGAATCCACGGTGACGCGGACGAGGCTGTTGAGACGGCGCTTCGGGAAGGGGGATACATCGTCCAGGAAAAGATTCCCCTTTCCCTCTGGGCGGAAGAGATGCCCGAATTCGACAGGGAGGAGGGGAGAGTCCACCTGAAGGTTTTCCAGACCGATTTCCGCTGTCTCATGGGACCTGGCGGTCTCCACGGGTTTCTCGTCAGGTACGGGGGCGTGCCCACAAACGTGGGCAGCGGGGGAGGAGTTCAGCCCCTGGCGATTCTCAGGGGGGAGATTCCGGTGAGAGAGGCGGTGAAGAGGCTGAACGACGCCGTCATGAACCTGCCCGCGTCTCTCCTTGAGGAGATTGTGGCGTATCAGGAAAGCCTCGCCCTTCAGCACCGTTTCACCTACCTCCTCGGCCCGATAAAGATTGCCCTGAGGCCTCGTCTCATCACGGAGGAGCACGTGGAGGCGCTGAAGAGATACGTCTCCTCCGTGTGGAAGGACTGCATCACGCTCGAGAGAATGTGGGAAGAAGGCCTTCTCGACGACTTCGTGTCCCTCGACCCTGAAGAGGTGGAGATTGCCAGGAGTCAGCCCTGGAGAGGGTCACATGCCGTCTTCGCCACGGACGGGCTCTTCAGTTTCGGGGCCCACCCGGAGGAATGGGATGGAGAAGAGAGTGGACCGTGATTGGTGGAAGAGCCTCTTTGACGACCTCTACCTCATCACCGACTCCCGTTCGGTCTGCGACGAGGGACTGACGAGGAAAGAGGTGGACCTCATCCTCGAACTGACGGGAGCGTCGAAGGAGTGGAGGATTCTCGACCTCTGCGGGGGTCAGGGGAGACACGCCCTCGAACTCGCGAGGCGGGGATTTTGCTCCGTCACCGTTCTGGACTACTCGGAAAGTCTCGTCTCTCTCGGGAAGGAGGCCGCCCGGAAGGAGGGCATTTCCATCCACTTCGTCAGAGGTGACGCGAGGAATACGGGGCTTTCTGATGACTCCTTCGACGCTGTGTTCATCCTCGGAAACTCCTTCGGGTATTTCCTTGAGGAGGACGACGACAGGAAAGTGCTGTCCGAGGCCTACAGACTCCTCATCCCCGGCGGGGTCTTCCTTCTCGACGTTTCCAGCGGTGATTACGTGCGCGAGAACTTTCGTCCCTTGGCGTGGCACGAAATCGGCGACGACATCGTCGTCTGCCGGGAGAGGGAGATGCGCGGAGACAGGGTGGTGACGCGGGAAGTCGTTTTGAGCAAGAGGGAGGGGCTTTTGCGGGACGCCTGTTATTCCATCCGCCTTTTCGGGGAGGAAGAGCTGAATGCTATCGCCAGAGAAGCTGGTTTCCGCCACATCCAGACTCTTTCAGGGCTCGCATTTCACGAGAAGAAGGGGGACTACGGCTTCATGAACTCCCGCATTTATCTTCTGGGGAGAAAGTGATATTCAAGGGCGTATCTGTTTTTCTCTTTTCCGCTGAAGGATGATGGGTTCGGGAGAGGAGAATTACAGGGGAGGCAGTCAGGGCCAGCGGGTGTTGAACTTTCCCTTCCCGCTGTGTCAGTCTTTTTAGAAAATCTCGCGCTTCCGGGGGATTCATGCGGAGCTTTCCACACCGGTTTGTTCTTCTCTCCGTTATCCTCCTTTCTCTTTTAGTTCCCTCTCTCGCATGGAAGTCAGCCCCGGCAGGTGAAGCAGTTCCCTCTCTCAGTACCGCCTGGAAGCTGTACCGGGCAGGGGAAATTTACAGGGCCCGGGAAATATTCGAGAAGGCGCTCGAGAAAAGTCCGGATAACGTGGAAGCCCTGAACGGGCTGGGTTACGTCGCTCTCCGGGAGGGAGACCTGGAGGGAGCGGCGGGTTACTTCGGGAGAGCTCTCCGGCTCAGACCCGCCGACAGGGACGGGCTCTTCGGGATGGCCCTCGTGGCCTACAGGAAGGGGAAGCTGTCGGAGGCGGTTTCCCTCCTCGAAAAAATACTCGTGGAGCACCCCGGTGACGGGGAGGCCCGGGAAACGCTGGAGAGAGTGAAGCGCGCCCTCGCGTCGGTGAGGGGAGGGGAAGTGGAGGGAGAGGTGCACCTCCCTCCCGGGAAACTTCCGGAAAAGGTCCAGATGCCGATGCGGGTGCGCAGGAGATTTTTCGAGATTCGACAGCCCGACGGGTCGTGGCGTCCTGTTTTCCTCAAGGCCGTCAACCTGGGAGCTGCCCTGCCGGGAAGGTTCCCCTCTCAGTTTCCGGAGGACCCTTCTCTCTACAGGTACTGGTTCGAAAAGATGAAGGAGTGCGGTTTTCACGCCGTCCGGGTCTACACGATATTCCCGCCCGTTTTCTACGATGAATTGAAAAAGTTCAACGAGGAGAGGCCCGGGGACCCTCTCTACCTGATTCACGGGGTCTGGGCTGAGCCCCCTCCTGACAACGATTTCTCTTCGCCAGACTACGTTGAATCTTTCCGGGCTGAGATGAGGCGCGTCGTGGACCTTCTGCACGGCGCCCTCGACCTTCCGCCGAGGCCCGGCCACGCCCACGGGTCCTACCGCGCCGACGTCTCCCGCTGGTGGATTGCCACCATCCTCGGCCGTGAGTGGGAGCCCGACGTGGTGCAGGATTATCTCTCTTCCCATCCAGGGGAGTTCAGTTTTGAAGGGAGGTTCGTCCGGGGAGAGAATTTAAACGCCATGGAGAAGTGGCTTGCCGGGCAGACGGAGTACTTCCTCGCTTACGAGTTCGACCGGTGGAAGGCCACCCGGCCGATAGCCTGGACGAACTGGCCCACCCTGGACCCCCTCTTCCATCCCACGGAGTCGACGAAGGAGGAGGAAGAGGAGTGGCGGATAAAGCTCGGCCTGCCCCCCGAGCCGGGAGGTGTGAGGGAGTACGACAACGATGCGGTGGGCCTGGATATGGAGAAGTTCAGGGAAGGGGAGGAAAACAGGGCGGGACTTTTCGCTTCCTACCACGCTTACCCCTATTACCCCGACTTCATGAACTACGACCCCGTTTACCTTCGGGCGAGGGATGAGGAAGGTCCCAACGCTTACCTCGGCTACCTGAGGGACCTGGCATCCCACCACAGGAGTCACCCTCTCTTTATCGCCGAGTTCGGCGTTCCCACTTCCAGGGAAATTGCCCACTTTCAGCCTCAGGGGTGGACCCACGGGGGACATTCCGAGGTCGACCAGGGGAGGATAGACCTGAAACTCTTCCGGACGATATACGAGGCGGGCTGTGCGGGCGGGTCTCTCTTTGCCTGGATTGACGAGTGGTTCAAGCACAACTGGCTCGTCATCGATTACCACATCCCCTTCGAGAGGAACAGGCTCTGGCACGACCGCCAGGACGCGGAGCAAAACTACGGACTCGTCGCCTACCGGGCAGGAAATCCAGGCCCTGCCGCGGTTATCGACGGAAAAGGGGAGGAGTGGGCTCCCCGGGACGTGATTCTCTCCAGCAGCGGGGAAGGGCCTGTCCGGAGCCTTTCCATCCGCTCTGACGAGTCGGACCTCTACCTTCTCCTGAAGCTCAACCCCGGCGCGAATGTGGGTGTGGCCGTCGTCTTCGACGTGGTGGCGCCGGACCTGGGGGAGTTCCGCTTTCCCGCGGGAATTCGCCTTTCCAGCGAGGTGGGACTGGAGGCAGCTCTCCTCTTCGACGGGGAGAGAGCGAGATTCCTCATCTCGCGGTCTTACGACCGCCAGAGGAACCGCTTCCGCAGGGAGATTCGACCCCGCAGGAGTCTGGCCGGGGACTTCGTCCCTCCCCTGATGAAGCCGCAGAGGAGGAGGATTACCCGGAAGGGAGAAGTCATTCCCGAGAGGGTGCTCGACGTGAGTTACCTGAGGGAGGGGACAACGGACCGGAATTCTCCCGACTACGACGACCGGGCAGAGTGGTTCTTCAATCAGGATACGGGGACGGCGGAATTCCGGATTCCGTGGGGGATGTTCAACGTCACCGACCCATCCTCGAGGAGCGTGCTCTTCGAGGGCCGGGGAGGTGACGGAGGCGTGAGGAAGACGGAGGGCTTCCGCGTTGCCGTGGCGGCTTACGTCCCGGACGGGTCGGGCGAAATGAGAGCTTCTTCTCCCGCGGCCCTTCAGACACTTCCTCCCGCGGGAGAGGACGGGGTCGTGCGCAATCTCCCCCTCTACTCGTGGGAGGAGTGGGAAGAGCCGGACTATCACTCGTTTCTGAAGAGGTCCTGGTTCATTCTGAGGGATGGGTTGAGGGAAATACCCGATTCTCCCCTCGTGAAGTGAAGGGGAGAAGGTTAATATGAGAGAGAAAACGACCGGTAGCCGGGAGAAAGGGAGGGAACAATGAAAAGCCGGTTTCCCCTCGTCGTTCTCTGCTCGCTCCTCGTTTTATCCCTGTGTGCTTTCACGTCTTCCGCGTCCACACTGGAGGATTTGAAAGAGGAAGTGGCCCGGCAGGTTTCACCTGAGGAGAGGGCGAAGGCTCTCAAGATGCTGGGAGACCACTACGCCGCCATTGAAGATTACAGGAATGCCGCCGCCGTTTACATCGAGGCGCTTTCCCTTTCTCGAGCGTCCTTTTCCCTCGACGAGAGGTTTGAGATGGCCGTCCGCATCTCCTGGGGGGACTATCTCGAGGAGGCGGAGACGGAGTTGAGGAAGATTCTCGATGACGACCCCTCCCGGATAGATGCCCGGGTCCACCTCGCCCGCGTCCTTTCCTGGATGGACCGGTTGGACGAGGCTATCGCCGAAGCAGATCGGGTCCTGAAGGAAAACCCGGGGAACGTGGAGGCGCTCCTGGTGAAGGCGAATGCCCTCCGGTGGAGGGGAGATGCGGACGAGTCGATTCCTCTCTATGAAGAGATTCTCCAGAAAGGCGAGGATTTCGAGGCGAGGCTGGGGCTGACCTACGCTTACCTCGACACGGGATACTACGGCCGGGCGAGGGAGAGTTTCTCCCGCCTCAAACCCGCGTATCCCTATCAGGAGAAGTCGCAGGAAAGGGTCGAGAAGGTCATCGTTCAGGAAACCTCGCCGTCCCTTTCGGGGGCGGTTTCCTTTTACTCGGATTCCGACGACAACCGGTGGAGCAGGGAGGAGGCCGAAGGGAAGTTTCTCGCCGGAGACTGGACGGTGAGGATTCTCGGCGCGACCGGGGAAGCGAAGGCCCCTTCGCGGGGAGGGAGGTACAGGTCGGTCTCGGCTGAGGGGCGGTTGCTCAGAGGGCGCTTTGACCTGAGGGGGTCTCTCGGTCTCTCTTCCCTTCACTCCCGGGGAAGCGGAAGTGTCGTGACGGGAGCGCTTCAGGTAAAGTTCCTCGGGAAAACCCTTCGGGGCGGGGCGAGATTTTCCCGTGAGGTTTTCACGGACACGGCCGAACTCATTGAAAACAGGATAACCTCCGAAGGGGGGAGTTTCTTCGTGGAGGGGAACCCCGTGAAGAGGTTGAGGGTAACGGCGACCTTCGACTGGAGGGAGTATTCCGACGGAAACGGGTCCCGGGCGGTGAGGCTGGAGAAAGATTACCTCCTCTCCCGGAAATCTCCGAAACTCTCTCTCGGAGGGAGGCTCCGGTACACCGATTTCCGGAGGCAGAGCGGTTCCGGATATTTCGACCCGGACGACTACATCTCCCTTCAGGCATACACCTCGCTCTACCACGAGGTGGGAGAGTGGTACTTCTATCTCGAACCCTACGGCGGTTATCAGCGCTTCCGCCGGTACGGCGAAAAATCGGAGGACCTCGTCGGAGGGGGATTTGCGTCTATCGGATTCAATCCCTCGCGTCGGGTGACCCTCGAGCTGAACGGAGAGGGAGGGAACTTCTCCCTCGGCACGGCTGCTGGGTTCCGGTATCTCATCGCAGGATTTTACGTCTCAATTGTCTTTTGAATGGAAGAAAGAAAGGGGCTCTCCTCATCCGCCTGTCTGGCTTTCACTCTGCTGTCCACCCCGACAACCACTGCGGGAATCCACTTTCGGACGGAGTTGACGAGGAAGACCTCGTCGGCAGAGAGGAGGTCGCCGACGGTTAATCGGGCCTCTTCTATCTTCCCTTCCCTGATGAGTTTCTCCCTGAAGGTCCCTTTAAGGAGACCGGATTCTGCCCGGGGTGTGAAGAGGCGCGTTCCCTTTCGAATAACGACATTGGCCCTGGTGGATTCCGTTACTTCTCCGCGCGGAGAGACGAAGATGACGTCGTCCACGTCTGGATTCTCGGAAAGAGCCG
>RFHC01000132.1 GCA_003696505.1 Deltaproteobacteria bacterium | reverse complement strand
GACCTTCATCCTGGTCAGCCTCGCCCTGGGAGTATTCGTGAACAAGAACTTTCTCTACTTCACGGCTTTCGTGGGCCTCAACCTCTTTCAGTCGGCTTTCACCGGCCTCTGCCCCATGGAAAACATCCTGAAGAAACTGGGTCTGTGCAGGGGTTGAGGAGGAAACCTTTCTCCTGTAGTCTGAATCTTAGAAGGGATGACAACGTCAGGAGGTGAGGAAAGTGCCGATATACGAGTACAGGTGCGGCAAATGCGGGAAAGTCTTCGAGGCTTTCAAGCGCATTTCCGAGGACAAGTCGACGGAGGAGTGCCCCTTCTGCGGGGAGAGGGCCGAGAAACTCGGCATCAGCCTCTTCAGCGCGAAGTCGACGAAGTCCTCGGGGTCGTGCGGACCGTCGGGCTCTCCCTTCGGGTGAGTGTGAGAGAGACCCGGTCGGAGACCGGGACGGAAATTGAAGGACGATGAACAAGGGAGACCTCATATACCTCATCCTCCTCGTCCTCTTCTTCGTTTTCTTCCTTGGAAGCGGGGGAAAGGGCGGGTGAGGGCCGAAGTAATCTCCGGCAGGTGCCGGGAAAGGAGGGGTCATGTTTATCGAGGCCAGGACCAAAAAGTCTCCCCGCCAGGCGGGGGAAGCCCTCGAGAAGGCGGCGAAGGAGAGGAAATTCGGCGTCCTCCACGTGCACAACGTGACGGAGACCCTGACGAGCAAAGGTCTTACCTTTGAGAGGGAGATGTACATATACGAGGTCTGCAACCCCTTCGCGGCGAAGAAGGTCCTCGACACGAATCCACGCATATCCACGGCAATGCCCTGCCGCGTTTCCGTGTACAGCGACGGAGACGAGACGGTCATCGTCACGATGAAGCCGACGGTGATGCTCGAGATGTTCAACGAGCCGACTCTGAGAAACGTGGCGCAGGAGGTGGAAGAGGTGATGGGAGAGATGGTCCGGGAAGCAGCACGGGACGAGTGAATCTTGCGGGAGGAGAAGCGGAGTGGATTGTGCCATCAGCGTCTTTGGCGGAAACGGAATTGTTTCTTTCCTCCTTTTCCTCCTCGTCGTCATGCTCGCCGTGTTCAATTTATCCCTTTATTTTTCGCTGAAAGAGATGAAAATGGAGATTGAGGAGTTGAAGAGGCGCAGTGAACGCTGAAACCGGGAGAATCACCCATGGCACGCGTCAGGAGCGAGGAACTCGCCCGCCTTTTCGACTTTCTCGGCGAGGCCGTCGTCGGGATTTCGTCTGAAAAGAAAATCACCTACATGAACAGGGAGGCGGAGAGCCTCCTCGGAAAGTCCCTCGGTGAGGTGGAGGGGAGGGAGTGCTGCGACGTCCTCTCTTTGAGCATCTGCCGCGGGGAGTGCCCCACTCGTGCCCTCTCCCCCGGAGGGGTGAGGAGGGATTATCAGGTGACGAGGGACGGAGACGAAAAGAGCTACTGCGTCACCACCTCGGTGGTGAAGGCCCCGGCGGGGAGCATCTCCTTCATTCACACAATCAGAGACATGAAGGTTCTCTCCGACCTCATCGAGCGTCAGCGCCGGATTCAGGAGAAGCTGGAAATCGGCCGCGCCAAGATGCAGGCCATCCTCGAGTCGATAGCCGACGGCGTCTTCACCGTCGACGGGGAGGGACGGATTCAGCACATAAGCGCCGGCATGGAGAGGATAACGGGCTACTCCCAGGAGGAGGTCCTGGGGAGAAGGTGCCGGGACGTCCTGAGGGGGGACATCTGCGAGTCCGATTGCCCCATTACCTGGACCGCCCGAAAAGGGAGAGGCGTGGAAAGGTGCCGGGAAGTGATTCGGAAGAAGGACGGCACTCCCATCCCCGTCTTCATCACCACTTCCCTCATCTCGGGGGCGGAGGGGATTGTCTGCACCGTCCACGACAGGAGCGAAGTGGAAATCCTCCAGAGGAAACTCTCTCTGCTCCCCGATTTCCCCGAAATGGTGGGGATGAGCAAAAAGATGAGGGACCTCTTTGGAATGATAGAGAGCGTGGCAGCCACAGACACGACGGTCCTCATCGAGGGGGAGACAGGGACGGGGAAGGAACTGGTGGCACGGGCAATCCACGCGAGAAGTCAGAGGAAAAGAGGGCCTTTTGTCCCCGTGAACTGCTCCGCTCTCGCGCCGGGACTCCTCGAGTCTGAGCTCTTCGGCCACGTCAGGGGCGCATTCACCGGAGCCGTCCGGGACCGGGCGGGGAAGTTCGAAACCGCCCACGGAGGCACCCTCTTTCTCGACGAGATTTCCGAAATTTCTCCGGAAGTGCAAGTCAAACTCCTCCGCTTCCTCCAGTTTCACGAGTTCGAGAGGGTCGGCGACTCGAGGACGAGGCGGGTGGACGTTCGGGTCATTGCCGCAACGAATAAAAACCTGAGGGAACTCGTCCGGGCGGGAAGATTCCGGGAAGACCTCTTCTACCGCCTCAACGTCATACCCATCAGCGTCCCGCCCCTGAGGGAGAGGAAGGACGACATCCCCCTCCTGGTGAAGCACTTCCTCGAGAAGCACCGGAAGGTAAACCCTCAGGTGGAAGGAATATCCAACCGGGCGCTGGAGAACTTGATGGATTATGACTGGCCGGGAAACGTGAGGGAACTGGAGAATGCCGTCATCTACGCCCTGGCCTCCTGCCGGGGGAAAAGAATTGAGAGAAAATGTCTTCCGCCGTCAATTCGCCGCCTTCCGGAGGGAAGAGAATCCTTCAGCCTCGATGTTTCGGAAGACCCCGTGAAAATCGAGAAGGAGAGAATCGTTGCCGCCCTCCTCGCCAACAACTGGAAGGTCACGAAAGCTGCCGAGGCCCTCGGTTACAGCCGGGTCACCCTCTGGAGGAGGATGAAATCGCTGGGAATTGACCTCCCCAACAGGAAAGGCTGACCTGTTTCTTCCTGTTTCACACCTTTCCGTGAACTTCTGAAGTCAGAAGCCTGGAAAAGCCCGGGTATTATCGATTTTTATCCCCTCCCTCTCCCTTCCTTCAAAAAAGCGACGCTCCCGGGGTGATTGGCCTCATCCCGGAAACATTATGAAACAGTTCATCTTCTCCGTCATGAACGCAACTTGTTGATTTTCAAGGTTTTCCCCGTAAGTTCCCGGGCACGGGTCTTGCCCTTTCCCTCTGGTGAATTCTGAGGAGGTGTGCCACTATGAGAGGAAAGAATTACCTGGTTGCCCCGGTTGTCCTGGGGATTGTCCTGTTTTTCCTGGCAATTCTCGGGACGAGCAGTGCACGGGCGTCGCATCCGGCAGGCGACGTTACGCTTCGGGACCTGAATGGGGATCCCATCTCAATTGGAAGCACCACCCCTTACAGCCCGAAGCAGACCTGCGCCACGTCCGGATGTCACGATTACGGCACGATAACGAGCGGTTTTCACTTCAACCAGGGGAAAGACGAGATAGCCGAGAATCCCCCGAGGGACGCGAGCAAACCGTGGGTCCTTTCCCCCGGCATGTACGGCAAGTGGTGACCGCCCTCGGCTGACTCGAGCCAGTTGGCTCGAAAATCCGGAAACACCTCCGTCTTCCAGGTTGATAAGACTTCCTTTTTCTGGGCGATGAAGTGCGGGTCCTGCCATCCCGGCGCCGGTCCTGCAGAGTTTTCCCGGGACAAAGACCCGAATGACCCGACGGGCCAGGCCTACCTGCCGTATTACGATGAATCCACAGGACAGTTCGGGTACGAAGTCCTCGGGAAGAGTGCGAGCGACGTCTACTCGGAGTTCGACGGCGACTACACCTTCCTCCACCCCATGTTCATGAAGTACATGAACGCCCCCTGGAACGCTACCGGCGTGTCTCAGGCGGACTGCCTCATCTGCCACATGGAAGGGTACTCCTGGTTCAACAGGACCGTCACCCTCGGCGCAGGACCGAACCTCTTTATGGTAACGGGATATAAGGCGTTCCAGTCTGCACCCGCAGCGGGCGCCGGATGGGCCACTATCAACATGAACGCCGTCGTTATGATGCCCGGTCAGCTTCCCTACCTGAACCCGCAGGCAGCATCCGACTTTGCCATCGATTACGACCTCGGGATAAACTCGGGGACTCTTTCCTATGATGACCCGAATAACCCGAGTTACTACGTAATTCCTGCTGAAGTCATCGTCAAGGAGACTCCCGACCAGAACTGCTGGAACTGCCACGGAACTCCTGACGTGAGGAAGTACGGCCGGTCCTGGGAGTCCGACACCGACGCTCACAACGCCCGGGGTGTGTTCTGCGTGAACTGCCACCCCGCCGGGGAAGACGCCCCCGACCCGAAGATTCAGGGCCACGAAAAACATGACTTCGCCAAGGGAACCTCGATGATCGGGAGCGTGAGAGACGACCTTGACGGGACGATGTTCGACTGCGAGGATTGCCACGTTAAGGGGGCGTACCCTGGAGCTCCCGACCCGGCCACGGCGCACGCGCAGATTCCCTCCTTCCACTTCGGAAAGATTGCCTGTGAGTCGTGCCACATCCCCTACAAGGAAGACTCCGTCATCACCCCGACGAAGGAGGATCCGGACCTGGTCATCGACATGTCCTTCAACGGCAACCAGGTCATATACCCCTGGAGTTCCTTCTTCGACAACGACCCGGTGGACCCGACGGCACACGATTCCTCCGCTCCCTCGTCGCGGTGGTACCCCTCCCTCGTCCTTTTCAAGGGGAAAATCGCGCCGGCGAAGCCCCTGCTCACCATCTGGTGGGGTGAGTGGAACGGGAAGACGGACCCGGATGAAATCGTCGTCCAGCCCTACCCCCTCTGGCAGGTGAGACTCGCCCTCCAGACGGACCCGACTACCGGTATGCCCCAGAACCCTGTCGTTCAAGGCGCACTGACAAATGATTCGAACGCGCTGGCGGCGGACGGGTCCGACCCATACGAAGTGAACACCACTGCGGAAATCGCAGCTTACATCTACGCCCTGAAAACGGCCACGATACAGGTGACCGACGGAGGTCCCGACGGAAGCGGCACGACGCCCATCACGAAGACAGGTCTCGGGTCAAACCCCGTCCTCGTGAAAGGGTGCCGTATCTTCTACCTCGCCGACGACGGCGGCACTCCCGACGACCCCTCAGACGACACCATTGCGAGCTTCGAGAGCGAGCTGGCGGAGCCTCACAACTTCTCCATCCACCACAACGTTCAGCCTTCCTACCGGGCGCTGGGTGCCGGCGGGTGCGAGGACTGCCACAGAGTCGGTTCTCCCTTCTTCGAGCGGAAGATGCTCATCTGTCCGTGGGACGAAAACGGGAACCCCGTCTACGAGTCGGCATACGAGGAAGTCGGGTACTCCGAAGGGGAACTGGAAGAGCTGACGGAATCCGTCCCCGAGGAGGAGTCACCCTCCCTCGGCTCATCGGAGTGCTTCATCGCCACAGCCGCCTTCGGTTCTCCCCTCGAGAAGCACGTGAAGGTCCTCAGGGAATTCCGTGAGCGTTACCTGCTGACGAATCCCGTGGGGACTCTCGTCGTGAAGGCTTACTACGCTCTCTCGCCTCCTGTGGCGCGTTTCATCGCGCGGCACGAGACGCTCAGGGCAGCGGTCCGGCTGGCGCTCTATCCCGTCGTCGGTATCGCCTGGGCCTCTCTCTACCACCCGGGCGCGACGGCGCTGGTCCTCTTCGGAATTGGCGCTGCCGCAATCGTCGTCGTCCGGCGGAAACGGAGCGTATCCTGAATTGATGAATGCGGGAGTCCGGGAAAGTTCCCGGACTCCCTTCCCTTACGAAAGGAGAGAGAACCGTGAGGCGCGGCAAGAAGACATTCGCGACGCTCATCCTTTCCCTTCTCCTCATCCTCTCAGTCTCCTTTTCTCCGCTTCTTCGCGCAGCGGAGGTGAGCGGGGAGGCGGGAGCTGAGTACAGGGCTTCATCGGGCGGGGATGGGTTTACCTCGGGGACGTTCAGCGACCAGGACCTGAGAGGATACGGGAGAATCGTCCTCCGGAACCTGTACGGCGGGAAGGTCACCGGTTACCTGGACCTGGAATACCTGAAGGACCTGGACGGGTTCGAGGTTTCAGACCCCTTCTCCGATACTGTCGACACCTATTCCTCCCGGGACGACCTCCGCGTCAATGAGGGTTACCTCGATCTGGTCGTCGGGGAGGGAATTTCGGTGAGGGCGGGAAGGCAGAGAGCCCTCGCCGCGGAGGACGCCTTCTTCGACGGACTGAAAGTGACAGGCGGATTCGGGAAAGTGAAGGGGTTCCTCTTCGGCGGACTCCGGGCTTCCCACTACGTCGAGCCGGACAGGGACGCTCTCTTCGGAGGGAAGATTTCCTGGACTCCTCTTTCCGGAATCACCCTCTATCTGGCGGACACGAAGTACGTGAAGAATTCCCTCGAGGTGGGTGGGAACCTCCGTCTCCTCTCCCTCGGGACCGTTTCGGGGAGTTTCGGGGTGATTGAGGAAGACCCCCGTTTCATCCGGCTCACCGCCACGTCCCGGGAGTTTGCCGGCTTCGTCCTCTCCGGCGATTACACGAGGAAACTCGGAAACGGGGCGGATTACGAGGACTTTGACTTCGACTTCACCTCCCCCGACGGCAGGTCTCTCGAGAGACTCCACCTGGGTGACCTGAAGCCTTACGCGGAGTACACCCTGTCCGCATCGAGAGGATTCGAGGGAATCGGTTTCTTCCGCCTCGGCGTGACCAGACACAAACTCGTCCACGACGAGGATGAAGACGAGTACAACCGGACCTTCAACGAATTCTTCGTCGATTATTCGGGAGAGGACCTCTTCGGGACGGGGATATCGCTCAACCTCTCCTACCGGCACGTGGAGGAGGACCGGGTCTTCGGAGACGACGCATCCTTCGGGGAATTTGAGGTCGCCCTGGCCAGAGACCTGAAGGAGGTGACAGAAGGTCTTTCCGCCGGAGTGGGAGGTTACGCCACGAGTTACACCCGTCTCACCTCTATCGGGTCTTTCTCTTCGCCCGTGGACGAGACTTCCAAAAATTACTATGCTTTCCTCGATTACAAGAGAGGAAGGGTGAGGGGGACCCTAACCGTAGAGGCGAGTCAGGACGACGTCACGGAGAGATACGGCGCCGAGTGGACGAAGTCGGTCTCTGTGGAAGTGGCGTATACCTTCGATTGATGACGGGGAGAAAGGAGTCGTCACGATGAGGCGAATTCTGTCAGGAATAACGACAGCGGCACTACTCGTCGCCCTCTTTGCCGCTACCTCCTGCCGGGTGACGGGATTTTCCCATAAAACCCACCTGGGCGAGGTGAAGGGGTGCGCTCCCTGCCACGGTGAGGATGCTTCCTCTCCCGCCATGCCCGGAGGGAAGGAGTGCGCCTCCTGCCACGAGGAAGGGAAAAAGTACAGCCGGGGCACCTTCTCCTGGACGAAACCCGCATCTTTTGAGGATTCCACCTTTTCCCACGGGACGCACGCAGAGGCAGGAATCGGATGCGAATCGTGTCACACTCCGGGAGGGGTGACGGGCGAGACGATGACACTCCCCCGCATGGAAAAGTGCATATCGTGTCACGAGGAAAACTCCGTTGGTGTGGACTGTGAGACGTGCCACAGAGAGATACGGAAGGGGAAGAAACCGGCATTCCACGGCGGCGGTTTCCTGGCTTCGCACGGACAGTGGGAAAGAGAGGGGAGAGGGTACTGCTCTTCCTGCCACGGCGAGGACGGGTGCGAAACCTGTCATTCCCGGATGAAACCTGCATCCCACAGGGGCGCGTGGAACAAGTCCGCTCACGGGGTCAAGGCATCGCACGACCGGGAAAGGTGCGCCCTCTGCCACGAGTCTGGATTCTGCACCCGGTGCCACAGCACCCCTCCACCGAGCCACGCCGCCCCGAACTTCAAGTTCGGCGGACACGAGAGGTTCGCCCGCGCAAACTCCCGCTCCTGCCTGGTGTGCCACGAGAGGTCCTTCTGCGCTTCCTGCCACTGAAGGCGTCAGAAGGGGTTGACCCAGTTCTCCGGCGGGAGGCCGTCCCGGACCCTCAGGATGTTCCGGGCGAGCCTCTCCGCCATCGTCCTGTAGGAGATTTCCGTCACCCCTCCCACGTGGGGTGTGGCCACCACGGCGGGGTGGGCAAGGAGAGGGTCATCCGGAGGGAAGGGCTCCTCCCAGAAGACGTCGAGACCCGCGCCTTTCACTTTTCCCTCCCGGAGGCCGTCGAGAAGGGCGGAGTACTTCACCACCCCTCCGCGGGATACGTTGACGAGGGAGAAGCCTTTTCCCGACGACCCGATGACCGCCTCGTCGATGGAGTCCCTCGTCTCATCCGTCAGAGGGGCGCAGACGAAGAGGAGGTCCACTTCCTTCATCATCTCTTTCAGGTCGGCCGGAGTGCCCCACCCGTCGAGGAGTTTCTTTTCCCCGTCGGTGAGGGGAGAGCGCCTGACCCCGAGGATTTTCGTCTGAAAGGGACGAAGCCTTTCCGCAAGGCACTTCCCGATATTCCCGAAGCCGTAAATGAGGCAGGTTTTTCCCCAGAGGGTTTCCCCGATGGGGAAGCCGATTTTCATCTCTCTCAGCGACCTCTCCATTTCCCGGGGTTTCCGGAAAAGGGAGAGAGCGAGAAAAATTGCGTGCTCGGCAACGGAGAGGGCGTTGCCCGTGTCGTGACTCGGGATGTTGGCAACGAAAATTTTCAACTCCGTCGCGGCTTCGATGTCGACACCCTCGAGTCCTGCCCCGTACTGGTTTATCAGTTTGACCCGGGACCCCTCCATGACCTCCCGGGTTATTCGAAACATGAAGGGGACGATGACGTCGGCGTCCCGGGCTTTTTCCCGGAAGTCCTCCTGCCGGCACGACACGACGTCCATGCCGGGGGGGAGGACCTCTGCCGTGTATTCTCTGGCTTTGGGGAAGTGTTCGGAGCAGAAAAGAACTCTCACCGTATCCTCCCTGTTTTGAAAATATATCCTCTATGATAGAACGGGAAAAGAGCCGGGGAAAGGGCTGAATTCTCCTGGAGGTGAACCCGTCGATATAATAAATTGCCGGAAAGGCGGAGAGATGAGAAAAGACGCCCTGAAAATCTGTTTCGCCCTCATCGTCATTCTCACCATTCCCCTCAGTTTCTCCAGGGGAGAGGAGTTGGCCGAAGGGGAGAGACTGGTGCGCCAGGCCGTGGAGTATTACCGGGGCCTGGCGTCCATATCCGTCGTGGAGATGACGGTCCACCGTCCTTCGTGGGAGAGGCGGATGGTCATCAAAGCGTGGACGAAGGGGATATCGGACAGCCTCTTCGTCATCGTCTCCCCGAAGAAGGACCGGGGAAACGGGACCCTCAAGAAGGGGAGGGAGATGTGGACTTACAACCCGAAGGTGAATCGGGTCGTCAGGATTCCTCCCTCCATGATGTCCCAGTCGTGGATGGGGTCCGACTTTTCCAACAATGACCTTGCCAAGTCCGACAGCATCCTCACCGATTACGTCCACCGCGTCGTGGCGAAGGAGGTGAGGGACGGGCACGTCGTGTACACGGTGGAGTCGATACCGAAACCCGACGCCCCCGTCGTCTGGGGGAAGCAGGTCCTGAAAATTCGTGACGACGCCATTCTCCTCCTGGAGGAGTTTTACGACGAGGAGATGAAACTGGTGAAAAGACTGACCGGTTTCGACATTCAACCGCTGGGGGGAAAACTCTTTCCGAAGAGGTGGAAAATGGAGAAGGTGGGTGAGAAGGACGAGTACACCCTCCTGGAATACCGGGAGTTGAGGTTCGTCGATGACCTGCCTGACTACATATTCACCGTCCAGTTTCTGAGAAACCCGAAGAGGTTGTGACGTGTCCATCGAACTGAAGATGGCGGTGAGGAACGTGTCTCGAAACAGGAGGAGGAGCGTCATGACGGTCCTCGCCGTCGCCTTCGCAACGACCCTCCTCATTTTCATGCTCTCCTGGCAGCTCGGCTCATACGCGACGATGATTGACGCCACCGTCAGGTTTCAGTCGGGACATCTCCAGATACAGGCTCGCGGTTACCGGGAAAGGATGGAGGTCTTTCGCGTCGTCCCCTCGCCGGGGAGGCTTCTTCCCCTCGTCGAATCCCTTCCCGGATACAGGGCGTCCACCTTCCGGGGGAACGCCTTCGCGCTGGTTTCGGCCTCAGAGAGGACGTACGGCTGCGCCGTCATCGGCGTTGACCCGGCAAGAGAGGGAACGGTTTCCCCCCTTCCCACCCTCGTGAGGGAAGGGGAGTTCCTCCGCTCGGGGAGCGCTCCGGAAGCCCTCGTGGGAGCCCTCCTGGCGAAAAACCTGCGGGTCGGGGTGGGTGATGAACTCATCCTCCTCGGGCAGGGGAGGGACGGGTCTGTTGCGGCCACGGCCGTGACGGTCAGGGGAATCTTCCGCTCCGGCCAGGATTCATTCGACCGCTCCACCCTCATCCTCCCCCTCCGATTTTTCCAGGAAACCTTTTCCATGGGGGATTCCGTCCACCAGGTCATCATCCTCCTCGACTCTCTCTCCGTCGTGAAGGAGGCGAAGAAAAGGTTGCAGGGTGAACTCTCCCGTCTCCAGGGCGGAGAAAAGCTGGTCGTCCTTGACTGGATAGAGCTCCTTCCCGGGCTCGTCGACGCGATAAAGATGGACCTCTCCAGCGGTTTCATCTTCTACATCATCCTGATAGTCGTCGTCGCCTTCAGCATCATGAACACGTTCCTCATGGCCGTCTTCGAGAGAAAGAAGGAGTTCGGAATTCTCGTCGCCGTCGGCGTCAGGCCCGGAAGGCTGGCGAAGGTCCTCCTCCTCGAGTCTTTTACCATCACGGGACTCGGAGTCCTTCTCGGGATACTCATGGGGTCTGCCGTGACCCTCTACTTCCAGTCCCGGGGCATCGAGATTCGAGGCGCGGCGGAACTTCTCCGCCAGTTCGGACTTCCCACGAGGATGTATCCCCGCCTCTCTCCCGTTTCCGTCGCCGTCGGGTCGGGTCTCGTCTTCCTCATTACCTTCATCACGGCCCTCTACCCTGCCGGGCTGGCAATGAAAATAAAGCCCGTCGAGGCAATGGGGAAGGGGTTCTGATGGCGGGAGCCGTGCCTGTGGGAGGAGAGAGAAGATGATGTGGGTCGTCATCGCCTGGAGGAACATCTGGAGGAACGTCCGGCGGACTCTCGTCATCCTCGCTGCAGTGGTCGTCGGGGTGTGGAGTATGGTGTCCCTCGGCGCGCTCATGAGAGGGGTGGCGGACAGAATCGTGGAGAACGGAATCGCCACACTGACGGGACACATTCAGATTCACGCCCCCGGATACCGTGAAGACCCTTCCGTGGAGAACTCGATGGACAACCCGGGGGAAGTGGAGGAGGTCCTCAGGTCGGTCCTTCCGCCGGGGAGTCTCTGGACGGTGCGGGTTCGGGTCCCCGCCGTCGTTTCGAACGCGCGGAATTCGCGGGGGATAACCCTGGTGGGGGTTGTCCCCGGCAGGGAGGAGAAGGTATCGTTTCTCGGGGTCGCCGTGAAGGAGGGAGAGTTTCTCCGGCCGGGTGACCCGAACGGCGCCGTTGCGGGGGGCGACCTGGTGAAACTCTTCGGGACGAAGGTGGGGAGAAAACTGGTCGTCACCGCTCAGGACGCGAACGGAGACATCGCCTCCCGGGCCTTTCGAATCAGGGGGATATTCCGCGCCGACATGGCCGCCACGGAAAGGGAGTTTCTCTTCGTCCCCCTCGATTCGGCGAGGAAGTTGCTCAAGATGGGGGAGAAGGTTTCCGAGTTCGCCGTCCTCCTCCCCGACCATTCCGCGGCGCGGGAGGTGGCAGAGAGGATTCGGAGACGCCTTCCGGAGGGGAAGTACGAGGTCTCTCCCTGGCAGGACCTGCTCCCCCTCACGG